>CAYPHE010000180.1:0-5717 GCA_964410075.1 uncultured Polaribacter sp. | reverse complement strand
TGTAATCCTGATGAAGATTTTATTTCTTCTGAAATACCTGTAAGTATTTGTCCTGATGATTTTGATGAAGATTTAATTATAGACAATATAGATGTAGATATAGATAATGATGGTATTTTAAACTGTGAAGAGTCTTTTGGAAATGTAACTATTAATCTATCTAATAATAGCAATGCTGTTGCTATTCACCCAGAAAATGCTTCTAATTTAATTAATGCTACTACTTTTACCACTCCAGAAGCTACTAATAGTTTTTCTGGTGATGCTTCAGGTAATTTTACATCTACAATAGTAAATGTTCCTTTAACAGAATCTAGTTACACTTTAAGCTTCAACCAAAGTATAAATATAGCTTTTACACAGTCTAATACAGAAAGTCATTTGATAACTGAAGGAGAATATTTTATTATTAAAGTTAATCCTAGCAGTAAAAATATTACACTACTAGACCCAGATGATCAATTATTAATTAATAATAGTTTCGATTTAAATCAAGAATTTGAATCTGGAATAACACAAAAATCTGCTTCAGAAATTTGGTTTAAATACAAAGACAATGTCAATGCAGGCAATAGTACATTTACATTTGTTGCTAATAAAGTAGATGAAATTACTTTTGAACATAAATCTACTGGAATAAATGCAAATTCTACATTTAACGGAAATATTACCCTAACTTGCTTTGGGAGAGACTCTGATGGAGATGGAATTGAAGATGCTTTTGATAATGATTCTGATAATGACGGAATTCCAGATTTCTTTGAATCTATAGCTTTAGATAATATTTCTTTAAGTGATACAGATACCAATCAAGATGGTTTAAATGATATTTTTGATACTGTAACTCCTAATAAAGATTTAGATAATGACGGTGTACCAAACTATTTAGATGTAGATTCTGATAATGATGGAATTTATGATTTAATTGAAGCTGGACTTTCTGCTTCTTTAGATACCAATTCCGATGGAATAATTGATAATGCAATTTCTAGTTCTGGAACTAACGGATTATACAACCCAATAGAAACTTCTAATGATTCTGGAATCCTAAATTTTTCAATTAATAATTCAGATAGTAATGCTGAAGTGGAAGCAAATAGAGATGATCTTTTTGATTTTGTAGATTTAGATTCTGGTGGCGATGATTGTTTTGACGTTACAGAAGCTGGTTTTACAGGTAATGGTTCTGGCGTATTGGCTCCAAATCCTTTAGACGTTAATACAAAAGGAAAGGTTCTTAATACTGATGGATATACAACTCCGAACAACGATTACTTTGTTTCTGCTCCAATAATTGTAACTGAGTTTGAAGATGCCTTTATTTGTGAAAACGATACCGATACAATCACTATAGAAACTAATGCTAATAATGAAATACAATTTGCATGGGAAGCATCTGTAGATGGTACTGTTTGGAACACATTAAATAATGACGCAACTTACTCTGGAACCTTAACAAATACTTTGCAAATTACAAATACTTCTACAGTATTCAATGGTAATCAATATAGAGTTGTATTAACAAGAACAGGTAATAGTTGCCCTAAAACATCTGACCCTATTACACTAACTGTTAACCCATTACCAACCCCCAACCCTGTAGCTCAAATTAACGAATGTGCTTCAGATCGTAATACTGCAACTGTAAACTTATCAAGAGCCGAAATAAATATTATTAACAATCCAGAAAATTACAATTTCGAATATTTTGCAACTCAAACAGACGCTATTAACGGTAATAACCAATTAACAGCACAAGAATATCAAACTTACGAACTGGCTGTAAATGTAACTCGAAGTGCATGGGTTAGAACAATTGATAAAACAACAAATTGTTTCGAAGTATCTGAAATACAAGCCACAGCTTCTTTTACTCCAAATGTGGCTTTTAATGAAACAATTTCTTTATGTGATGACATTGTCTACTTAGATGAAAATGGAGATGAGATAAATTCCGATAAGGATGAGACAACTAGTTTTGATTTTACTAATGCAGAAGAAAGCATTTTAGATGAAATTGTAACTTCTACCCCAACCTTAGTTAAAGACGACATAGAAGTGTTGTTTTTTGAAACAGAAAGTGATAGAGACGCATCTATAAATAGAATTGCTAACATTACTAATTATAGAAATTCAGTAGCTAATAGCCAAGTTATTTATATAAAAGTAAATAATAAGAATAATAACGAATGTCAAGGTATTGGAGATTTTTTAATCGAAGTAAATCCGTTACCAGATTTTTCTGTTGAAGGAGAAGCTCCTGAAGAACCTCAACTACTTTGTTTAAATGACATATCATTAAATTTAGAGGTAGAAAACCCTTTAGCAAATGATTATTCATATAGCTGGCAAGATGAAAACGGAAATGATTTAGGTATTGGTAACAATATTGATGTGTTTTCTAAAGGAAATTATACCGTTACTGCCACAATAAATGCTACAGGTTGTTCTAGAAGCAGAACTATTACAGTAGAAGAGTCTGATTTGGTTACTTTAGACAATAGCTTTGTAACTATCAATGACAATTTAATAAATTCACAAACTAATAACTTATCTGTTTTTATAGATGTAACAAAAATTGGTTTAGTTATAGAAGATTTTCTATATGCAATTGCAACAGAAGACGGAACCATTATTCAAGACTACCAAGATAGCCCTCTTTTTGAAAATTTACAGGGTGGCATTTACAAGGTTCTGATAGAAAATAAAGATGGTTGTGGAAATTCAGAATCATTAATTTCTGTTATCGAAATTCCTAAATATTTCAGTCCAAATAATGATGGGAAAAACGATTTCTGGAATGTAAAAGGTGTAGATCAAACCTTTTATTCTACTGCGGATATTAAAATATTTGATCGATTCGGAAAGCTAATTAATATAACTACTGTAAACGATTTAGGTTGGGATGGTACTTTTAATGGAGCCTCTCTTCCAGAAGATGATTATTGGTACACAATTAATTTAATTCCTACAGATACTTCTAAAAAAGCATTTCAAAAAACAGGACACTTTTCTTTAATTAAAAAGAATTGATAAAAAAAAATAGTTGCATTCATCTGCTATTTACAGGCACATGAATGCACTATTTTATTATTAAATTGTACTATCGTTCAATATCAAATTCTGTATACTTTACAAAGCTTGCTTTACAGAAAGCATTTTACTTCATTGTAAAATTTATCTCCATACTTTCCTGAAGTTAAACCCGTATTTCCAAAAGAATATTCCTTAATTTTGTAAGTATAAACAAAATTTTATGGATTTGAACTTCAATAAAAATGAAGATGCAAACAGGTTACTTGCCTCAGATTTACGCAAAAGATTTGCAAAAATAAAACTAGGCGGTGGTCAAAAAAGAATTGATAAACTTCACGAAAAAGGAAAGTTAACCGCAAGAGAACGCATAGACTACTTACTTGATAAAAATTCTAAATCTATAGAAATTGGTGGTTTTGCAGGTAACGAAATGTATCAAGAACATGGGGGTTGCCCTTCTGGCGGTGTAGTTGTAAAAATAGGATACATTCAAAAGAAACAATGTATTGTTGTTGCCAACGATGCTACCGTAAAAGCTGGTGCTTGGTTTCCGATTACAGGTAAAAAGAATTTAAGAGCTCAAGAAATAGCCATAGAAAATAAAATTCCAATAATTTATTTGGTAGATTCTGCGGGTGTATACTTACCAATGCAAGACGAAATTTTTCCTGATAAAGAACACTTTGGGAGAATTTTTAGAAACAATGCGGTAATGAGTAGCCAAGGAATTACTCAAATTGCAGCTGTAATGGGTAGTTGTGTTGCTGGTGGTGCTTATTTGCCGATTATGAGTGACGAAGCTTTAATTGTAGACAAAACAGCTAGTATTTTTTTAGCAGGAAGTTATTTGGTAAAAGCCGCTATTGGAGAAAGTATCGATAATGAAACTTTAGGAGGAGCAACTACACATTGCGAAATCTCTGGAGTTACAGATTACAAAGCAAAAGATGATAAGGATGCTTTAGACAAAATAAAATTTATTGTTGATAAAATTGGCGACTTTGATAAAGCTGGTTTTAGTAAGAAAGAAACTGTTCTTCCTGTAAAGAAAGAAGAAGAAATTTTTGGTATTCTGCCAAAAGCTAGAAACGAGCAATACGATATGCTCGAAATTATTGAACGGTTAGTAGACAATTCTGAATTTGAACAATACAAAGAAAATTATGGAAAAACCATTATTACAGGTTATGCTAGGATTGATGGTTGGGCAGTAGGTATTGTTGCTAATCAAAGAAAACTTGTAAAAACTAAAAAAGGAGAAATGCAGTTTGGTGGAGTTATTTATAACGACTCTGCAGACAAAGCCACTCGATTTATTGCCAATTGTAATCAGAAAAAAATCCCTTTAGTTTTTTTACAAGACGTAACTGGTTTTATGGTAGGTAGTAAATCTGAACATGGTGGTATTATAAAAGATGGGGCAAAATTGGTTAATGCAATGAGTAATTCTGTAGTTCCCAAATTTACCGTTATCATTGGTAATTCTTACGGAGCAGGAAATTACGCCATGTGTGGTAAAGCTTTTGACCCTAACCTAATTGTAGCTTGGCCAAGTGCTGAGTTAGCTGTTATGAGTGGAAATTCTGCCGCAAAAGTATTACTTCAAATAGAAACAGCTTCTTTAAAAAAGAAAGGAGAAGAAATTACACCAGAAAAAGAAACTGAACTATTTGATAAAATAAAGTCTAAATACGACGAGCAAATATCACCATACTACGCTGCTGCAAGACTTTGGACAGACGCTGTAATTAATCCTTTAGAAACTAGAACTTGGATTTCTATGGGTATTGAAGCAGCAAATCACGCTCCTATCGAGAAAAAATTTAACATGGGAATATTACAAGTGTAATCTTAACTTATCCGTATGAAAAAGTCAATACTAATTCTATGTCTTTTATTTGTTAGTTATGTTAATGCACAACTACAATTTATCAATTTAGAAAGCTATAAAAAAGCAACAGTTTACTATAAAAATGGAACAGAAGAAAAAGGATTAGCTAAAAAAATAAGTGGAGACAAGTTTAAATTTAAAACTGAAAAGGGCAAAAAAGCTCAAAAATTAGATTATAACAAAGTTGATAAAATTAGTTTAAGAATTGATTCTAAAAAAACTATGTTTCAGTACAAAGTTATAAAAGGTAATAAAAAACCAACTCTTTTAGAAGTAATTGAAACAGGAAAAATAACTTTGTATAAGATTGACTATAATTCTCAACTTTATACACCTAACATAAATAGTAATAGGCAGTTTAGTAATAATTCAAGTGATTTTACATCAATAAAATCAACACATCTCTATGTTTTTAGAGAAGGAGAAAAGTACGCCTCTGACCTAGATCTTAGAAGACTTAACTCTAAACATTTTACAAAGGCAGCATTAGAATATTTTAAAGATTGCCCTATTCTTATTCAGATGATTAAAGACAAAAAATTTGGGAAAAGGGCATTGATAGATATTATTGAATTTTATAATGAAAAATGCGAATAGCATTTATCATAAGTTATTTTATCAAATTGTATGAGATATGTCATACAATTTGATAAAATAGGTTTTTAATTTTGTTAACATCAAATAAAAAACATGAGTAAATCCATATATATTTCAACAGTAGAAAAAGATAGCGGTAAATCTTTAGTATCATTAGGTTTATTAAGAATGATGCTTAACAAATCTGCAAAAG
>CAYPHE010000179.1:0-5731 GCA_964410075.1 uncultured Polaribacter sp. | reverse complement strand
GTTGGAGATGACAACGTTGATAGGCTATAGGTGTAAAGGCAGTAATGTCATAGCCAAGTAGTACTAATAACCCATAGACTTATATACGCTTCCCGGTCGCAAGACCGGGAGACACTCTTTTAATTTATTATTTTGATTTTACAATATTATTTTATCATATGTTAACTTATTACTTCAGCGAAGCTGAAGAGTTAATAGTGATTAGTCATTAGTCGTTAGAAATTTACTAACTACTAAAAACCAATAACTAATAACTAACCTTTTAGGGTGGTTATTGCATTGGGGCTCACCTCTTCCCATCCCGAACAGAGAAGTTAAGCCCAATAGCGCCGATGGTACTGCATTTATGTGGGAGAGTAGGTCGCTGCCTTTCTTTATAAAAAACCTCATATCAATAGATATGAGGTTTTTTTGTTTATACCTCTAAATATAAATACGAAACCTAACGTTTTTTTAGAACCTTTTTATAATATTTTGATGATTTTATAGTTTAGTTACTTAGTTTTGCTTAGCTATTTATGAGGTATATTATTTTTTTTATTTTTTTTACTACTTTTTTTTGTTTCAGCCAAACTGGAGGAGAAAATACATACCAATTTTTAAATTTATCTACATCGGCAAGACAAATTGCTTTAGGAGGAGAAGTAAATAGTTTGGTTGACGATATCAATCAACCATTATGGAATCCTGCAGCTTTAAATGATGATTTAGAAGGAAAATTAGCACTAAACTATTCGAATTATTTGGCTGATGTAAATATTGGTTCAGTTTCTTATGCTAAATCATTATCTAGAAGATTTGGAATTTTATATGGAAATATATCTTATCTTAATTATGGGAATTTTATAGGAGCAGATGAATTTGGAAATGAGACAGGAACTTTTAGTGCCAATGATATTGCTTTAACTATTGGTTATTCTTATAGAATTGCAAGAAGTGATTTTTATATTGGAGCGAACGTAAAATGGATAAGTTCTAATATAGAAAACTTTAATTCTTATGGTGTTGGTACTGATGTTGCTATTTTATACAATAATCCTGATTATCCTTTTGTAGTTACTTTAGTTGCTAGAAATATTGGACTTCAATTAAAATCTTATAATGGAACTCAAGAAAACTTACCTTTTAAAGTGGCTTTAGGTGGATCTTATCAATTAGAATACGTTCCATTAAAATGGTATGGGACTATTGATAATTTACAACAATGGGAAATTGCAGCTCCAAATCCTTCTGAACAGACTACAGATTTAGAAGGTAACATTACAGAAGAAGAAATTACTGTTTTTGATAATGTTTTTAGGAGGTTAGTAATTGGAGCAGAGTTATTTCCTGATAAAATAATTAATTTAAGACTTGGTTATAATTTTAGAAGAGCTGCTGAACTAAAATTACAAAATGCAAGAACTTTTAGTGGGATATCTCTTGGTTTTGGAATCCGTATGAATAAATTTAAATTTAATTATGCATACTCCAATTACCATTCTGCAACAAATACGAGTACATTTAGTTTAGAAATTGATTTAGATAATTATTAATAATGAGTAAAAAAATTACTATTGCTATTGATGGATTTTCCTCTACTGGAAAAAGTACTATTGCAAAGTTGTTGGCTAAAACCTATAACTATATTTATGTAGATACAGGTGCCATGTATAGAGCGGTAACACTTTATTCAAAAATGAATGATTTGGTTGGTATTGAGTTTGTTAAGCAAAAAGAAATTATTGCTGAATTAAAAAATATATCTCTTTCTTTTCAGTATAATGATAGTTTAGGTTTTGCCGAAATGTTTTTAAATGGACAGAATGTTGAAAAAGAAATTAGAACTTTAGGAGTATCGAAATTGGTAAGTAAAGTTGCAGCAATTTCTGAAGTTAGAAGAAAATTAGTTTTAGAACAACAAAAAATGGGAGAAGAAAGTGGTGTTGTTATGGATGGTAGAGATATAGGTACAGTAGTTTTTCCTAATGCTGAATTAAAATTATTTATGACAGCTTCTGCAGAGACAAGAGCAAAAAGACGTTATGAAGAATTAATTGATAAGGGAGAAAAAGTAACTTACGAAGAAATTTTATTTAATGTAACAGAAAGAGATCGAATAGATTCTACTAGAGAAGATTCTCCTTTGGTAAAAGCTAACGATGCTATTGAGTTTGATAATTCTAATATGACTATAGAGGAACAGTTTAAAGCTATTTGTAAGTTAATAGATGAAAACATTTCGGAATAACTTTTGGCTAGCAGATGGGTTTAGCCGTGATTGAAACGACATCCTTTTTCTTTTTTTTTAATTTCAATAGATAATTTAACGAACTATAAAAACTGATTTTAAACGCGTTTTTCTTTTGCAAAGACAAAAAGAAAAAGATATAGTGAAAAGCGCGAATAGCTTCAAAAAAACAAAAACAACTACTTTGTTTTAAGGAATATTTAAATATTTATGAGTTTGTAATGATATTTTCCATTTCGGATGTTTCATTACGTAATCTACAATTTGTGGAGTCATTTTTTCTTTTTTACTCCATTCTGGTTGCAAATACAATTCGCAATTTTTAGAAACTTTTTCAGCTTGTTCTTCAGCAAACTGAAAATCACTCTTATTGTGAATAATCATTTTTAACTCATTAGCTTTTGGATATACTTCGGCTAGAGGTAGCATTGTTTTTTTTGGAGATAAACAAAACCAATCCCATTTACCTGAATAAGAATAGGCTCCAGAGGTTTCGATATGCGTTTTAATATTGTTTTTTTGAAGTAAATTGGTTAGATAATCCATAGACCACATTAGTGGTTCTCCACCAGTAATAACTACGGTATCTGCATACAATTTAGCGTTACTTACAATTTTATCAGCTAAGGTTGGCGGGTGAATATTAGCATCCCAACTTTCTTTTACATCGCACCAGTGGCAACCTACATCGCAACCACCAACTCTTATAAAGTATGCAGCAGTTCCAGTGTGAGCACCTTCACCTTGTATGGTATAAAACTCTTCCATTAACGGAAGCATAATACCTTTATCTACCAATTGTTTTGTTTTGTTATCCATTTATTGTTTTACAGCTACAACTTCAATTTCAATTTTTGCATCAGCAACCAAACTGGCTGCAAATGTAGTTCTTGCGGGCAAATTATTAGTAAAATATTTTCGATAAATGTTATTCATTTTAGAAAAATCATTAATGTTGGCTAATATTACGGTACATTTTACAACGTTATCTAAAGTTAAGTTATGTTGTTTTAAAACATCCTCTATATTTAAAATGGCTTGTTTGGTTTGCAATTCTATACTATGATTTACTAATTTACCTGTTTTATGATTTTTACCAATTTGCCCAGTTAAAAAATAGGTGTTTCCAACTTGAACAGCATCTGAAAATGGTACATTTTGACGATTTTCTTCATGTGATTTATGATATTTTACAACTAATTTCGATTCTTTTTTACAAGAAAAAGTAAATACTAATAGTAGTAGAAGAAATAATTTGAAATGCATTTTTATAAAATTTAAAAATCAATGATAAATATAATTCAATTAAATGGATATTTTTTGGTTTAAATATTTCATAATCAAATGATTTTCGTAAATTTGCACTCCTTTTTACGATAACAGATTTAAAAAAGGAAATAAAAACAAATTATTTAAAATCATCTCTTGGCGTTTTAATCGTTAAAAATCTGTAAAACAAAAAGATACAAATTTTATTTTCAGAAAATATGTCTGAAGAAACAAAAAACACTGAAGAGCAAGTAGTTGCTGCAGAAGTACAAGAAACAGCAACTCCTGCTGTTGAAGAACAACAAGATCCACAACAATTTTTAGCTGATTTTAACTGGCACAAATACGAAGAAGGTATTGATGAAGTTGATGAAGCAAAATTAAAAGAATTTGAATCTGCTTTAGAAGGAACTGTAGGTTTTGTAAACGAACGTGATGTAATTGAAGGAACTGTAATTAGAATTACAGACAGAGACGCAATTATTGACATTAACTCTAAATCTGAAGGAGTTATTTCGTTAAACGAATTTCGTTACAACCAGAATTTAGCAGTTGGAGATACTGTAGAAGTATTGGTTGACAAAAGAGAAGATTCTTCTGGTCAGTTAGTATTATCTCACAAAAAAGCGAGAGTAATTAAAGCTTGGGAGCGTGTAAACAATGCTCATGAAACTGGTGAAGTAGTTAACGGTTTTGTTAAATGTAGAACTAGAGGTGGTATGATTGTAGATGTTTTCGGAATCGAAGCATTCTTACCAGGTTCTCAAATTGATGTGAAGCCAATTAGAGATTACGATCAGTACGTAGAAAAAACAATGGAATTTAAAGTTGTAAAAATCAACCACGAATTTAAAAACGTTGTAGTTTCTCATAAAGCTTTAATTGAAGCAGATATTGAATTACAGAAAAAAGAAATTATTGGCCAATTAGAAAAAGGACAAGTATTAGAAGGTGTTGTTAAAAACATTACTTCTTATGGTGTGTTCGTAGATTTAGGTGGTGTAGATGGTTTAGTACACATTACAGATTTATCTTGGTCTAGAATCAATCATCCAAATGAGGTTGTAGAATTAGATCAGAAATTAAATGTTGTAATTTTAGACTTTGATGATAACAAATCTAGAATTCAATTAGGGTTAAAGCAATTAACTGCTCATCCTTGGGAAGCTTTAGACGATACTTTAAAAGTTGGTGATAAAGTAACAGGTGAAGTTGTTGTTTTAGCTGATTATGGAGCATTTGTTGAAGTAGAGCAAGGAGTAGAAGGGTTAATTCACGTTTCTGAAATGTCTTGGTCAACTCACTTACGTTCTGCACAAGACTTCGTAAAAGTTGGAGATAAAGTTGAAGCTCAAATTTTAACTTTAGATAGAGAAGAGCGTAAAATGTCTTTAGGTATGAAGCAATTGCATCCAGATCCTTGGACAGACATTACTACTAAATACCCAGTAGGTTCTACACATACAGGTACTGTAAGAAACTACACTAACTTTGGTGTATTTGTAGAGTTAGAAGAAGGAATTGATGGTTTAGTTTACATTTCTGACCTTTCTTGGACTAAGAAAATTAAGCACCCATCAGACTTTGTAACTGTTGGAGATAAGTTAGAAGTTCAAGTATTAGAATTAGACGTAAACAACAGAAAATTAAACCTTGGTCATAAGCAAACTCAGTCTAATCCTTGGGATAAGCATGAGGAAACTTATACTATTGGTTCTATTCACGAAGGAACAATTAAAGACAAAAACGATAAAGGTGCTACTGTAAAGTTTGAGGACGGAATAGAAGCATTTGCTCCAACTAGATTCTTAGATAAAGAAGATGGTACTAAGTTAGCAAAAGGAGATATCGTTAAATTTATTGTAACTGAGTTCTCTAAAGAATACAGAAGAATTGTGGTATCTCACACTTCTATCTTCAAAGAACAAGAGCGTAAGAATATTAAAGCACAAGCTAAAAAATCTCAAGATGCAGAAAAAACTACATTAGGAGATATTGGAGGTCTTGCAGCTTTAAAGAAAAAGATGGAAGAAGGAAAATAATTTCTTTTCACTCTTAATAATCCAAAAGCCGATACAATTGTATCGGCTTTTTTTATTGATCTAAGATTTTATAATTTATGTAAAGTTTGATAATATTAAACCATCAACCATCAACCATCAACCATCAACCATCAACCAAAAACAAATAACCAATAACTATAATTTGGGCGTTCCCTAAAGGTCGGGCTTT
>CAYPHE010000178.1:0-5749 GCA_964410075.1 uncultured Polaribacter sp. | reverse complement strand
AGAAAACAAGATTGGGAAACGTTTTTTGTGACTAGTGTAGGTGTAGCTGTAAAGTTAGGTAAAAGTAAAATATTTACAATCTGGGGAGATCAAGGAGCAAACGGTACAGGAGGTAGTGACTTTAAAATTGTCGATTCAGATGGAGATGGTGTAATGGATCAATTAGATATAGATCCTAATACGCCTGCAGGTGTAATGGTATATGGTAATGGTAAACCTATCGATTCGGATGGAGACGGACTACCAGATTACCAAGACAAATGTCCTTTAAAATATGGTCCAGTAGCTAATGAAGGTTGTCCAGAAAATGTAGATACAGACGGAGATGGTATTATGGATTCTGTTGATTTATGTCCTAATGTACCAGGTGTTGAGGCGAATAGAGGTTGTCCAGAACAACAACAAGGTAATAAACCAGGTAATATAAACCAACAAATTGCATTGTTAGCAACTAGTATCTATTTTGATACAAACAGCGATAGAATTAAGCAAGTATCTTTTGCTACAATTGATAAAATTGTAAGATTAATGAAGCAAATACCTGCGGCTAAGTATGTAATTGAAGGACATACAGATAATAGAAATAGTGATAGATATAACCTATACTTATCTCAAAGAAGAGCAAATGCTGTGAGAAAATATATGGTTGAACAAGGTATTCCAGCTGATAACTTAGATGCAAAAGGATACGGAGAGTCTAGACCTAAGTTCTCCAATGATAATGCTGGAGGAAGACAGTTGAATAGAAGGGTAGAGATTAAACCAACAGGTTCTTTAGATTAAAAAGAAACTAAATTTTATAAAAAAAGGAGATTATAAATACTATAATCTCCTTTTTTGTTTGGGTAAAAAAATAAGCGTTACACATTTTGTATATTCGTTTTATAAATTATGTAATTTGAAGAAAAACAAACTCATTCTTATTTTTTTAGTTAAGTTTTTTGCAACTTACTTTTTATTGTTTGGTATATATTCTTTTTATTTAAAAAAATCGCAACAAAAAGAAGAAGGGGCTTTTAAAACAGCATCCATAACAACGCTTGTTGCTGACCAAAGTATTGCAATACTTCGTTTTTTTAATTTTGATGTAAGAAAAGAACAACATCAGGAAGAGCTTTCTATAAAATTAATTATAGATGATATATATACTGCCAGAGTTATTGAAGGTTGTAATTCTATAAGTATAATTATTTTATTTATTGCTTTTGTAATAGCATTTTCTGGAACTGCAAAAGCGACTGCACTTTACGTATTATTTGGTAGTTTTTTAATTTATACAATAAATCTATTAAGAATTGCTTTCTTAACGGTAATGATTTATAAATATCCCGATTATCAAGAATTTTTGCATGGTATTGTATTTCCTGCAATTATCTACGGAATCACTTTTTTACTTTGGGTTATTTGGGTGAATAAATTCTCAAAATTTAAAAAATGAAAAAGTTTTATAAAATAACTTTTATTGTTTTTTTATGTTGCGTATTAGTGGCAATAAGAGGTTTTGCTAAAGAAATTTTTTACGACCCATTACAAATTTATTTTTATAATGATTACTTATATAGTAAACTTCCTGAATTAGATAATTCAAGATTATTGTTTTTCATGTCATTACGCTATACCATAAATAGTCTTGTTAGTTTACTTATTATATGGGTAATTTTTAAAAAAAAGCGATACGTAAAATTTTCCGTTTTTTTTTATGTAGTGATCTTTATAGTATTAATAATTGTTTTTGGCTATTTTTTAAATCAGAAATTTGAATCTGGTTATTTATTGCCTTTTTATATCAGACGTTTTATAATCCATCCTGTCTTTTTACTACTATTATTGCCAGCGTTTTATTATCAAAAGTTGAATTCGAAATAATTTAACAATTTCAATTCAAATAGTTTCTTTAATTTTGTAGTAATGAAAAATTCACTATTAAAATTAGTATCAGCTTCCTTAGCAGTATTGGTTTTGTTTTCTACCTTTTCTTTTACGGTAGAAAAGCATTTTTGTGGTGATTTTTTAATGGGTATTTCTTTTACAGGAGAAGTTGATAAATGTGAAATGGGAGCTTCAAAAGAAATGAAATCCAGTTGTTGTAAAGATGAAATTGCTCATGTTGAAGGGCAGGAAATTTTACAGCAACAAATTGAAAAAAATTATACTTTTAAAACACAGAAGGTTTTTATTGCTTTTTTTCAAGCTTATGTAGATAGTTTTCAAGTTCACGAATCGAAAAATCTTTTATTAGAAGATTTCTCACCTCCTGATATTTCAAATAATTTTCAAGTTTCTTTTCAGTGTTTTTTAATTTGATTTTTAGATAGTTAATAAATAATACGTTTTATAACGTAAGTATTAAATATCAATAAAAATTAAAAATGAAAGCATATATTATACGCAGTTTTTTACTGCTGTTTTCTTTCGTTTCATTCTCGCAAACAACTTATAAGGGAATGATTATGAGTAAAGAAAATCCACAAGGTAATTTAGGAGTTCCAGATGTTACTGTACACTGGTTAAATACTAATATTAGTGCAATTACAAACCAAAAAGGGTGGTTTGAAATTGCATATAAAAAAGAATATAAAAAATTAGTAGTTAGTTATTTAGGCTATAAAACAGATACCTTAACAATTACTAGTTTGCAACCAATCCATCATTTTTTAACACCAAACACAAACTTAGATGAAGTTGTAGTAGAAACAAAACAACAATCTATTCAAAAATCTTTTCTATCTGCTAGAAATACATTTACAGTAAATAAAGCAGAATTATTAAAGGCGGCTTGCTGTAATTTGGCCGAGAGTTTTGAAACCAATCCTTCTATAGATATCAATTTTACAGATGCATTAACAGGAACAAAGCAAATTGCAATGTTAGGTCTAACAAGTCCGTATTTGTTAATTACTCAAGAAAATATTCCATCAATTAGAGGGGCTTCTCAAGTTTTTGGTTTAACTTTTATACCTGGGACTTGGGTAGAAAGTATTCAGGTAACCAAAGGTTCTGGAAGCGTAGTAAATGGTTTCGAAAGTATTTCTGGACAAATAAATACAGAATTGGTAAAACCATTTTCAGATCATCAGATTTTTGTAAATTCCTATGCCTCTGTAAATGGAAGGTTAGAAGGAAACGTACATCTTAATAGATTTCTTTCAGAAAAATGGCAAACAGGTTTGTACATTCATGGAAATCATAGAGGAGAAAAATTTGATAGGAATAACGATGGTTTTATGGATGTGCCTTTAGCTAATCAAATCAATATTATGAATCGTTGGCAATTTACAGATGCTGAAAATGGCTGGGTAAGTTTTATAAACTTTCATTATGTTAATGATGATAAGCAAACGGGAGAAATTAATTTCAATCCAGATAGAGATAGGATTAGAGAGCGTAATGCAGTGTTAAGTGGAGACGAAGTATGGGGAAGTGAAATTGAAACTGAAAAGTTTGATGCTTCTGTAAAATTAGGATACGTCTCTCCAGAACTACCATATCGAAAAGTTAGTTTTCAAGCGGCGTTTAGCAATCATAACCAACAATCTTATTTTGGGCTTAAAAATTATAACATTACGCATAGAAGTACTTTTGCAAACTTAATGTACAGTTCGTTAATAGGAGATACAAGAAGTACGTTTAAAACGGGACTCAGTTTTACTCAAGATTTTTATGATGAACTAGTAAACACAGCCGAATATAAAAGAACTGAAAATGCAATAGGAGGATTTTTTGAATACGCTTTTGATAATCTAGATGATTTTAGCTTAACTGCTGGCTTACGTGTAGATGCTCATAATCTTTTGGGAGTATTTATGACGCCAAGATTGCATTTGCGATATGTTCCTTGGAGAAAAGGAGTGGTAAAAGCTTCGGTTGGAAGAGGGAAACGAAGTGCAAATATCTTTGCCGAAAATCAACAGTTATTTGCAAGTAATCGAGCAATTTCAATTGATGATGCAGGAGGGAATATTTATGGGTTATCTCCAGAAATTGCCTGGAATTATGGATTTTCTGTAATGCAGCAATTTAATTTATGGGAAAAAAATGGAGATATTACTTTAGATTTTTATCAAACTAATTTCGTAAATCAAGTAGTTGTAGACTGGGAAAATCCGCAACAGATTCAGTTTTATAATTTAGAAGGAAAAAGCATAGCAAACAGTTTACAATTAGAGGTTAATTATAATATTGTAAAAGGTTTTGATGTGAGAATGGCTTACAAGTATTTTGATGTTTCAACAGATTATAAGAGTGGAAATTTGCAAAAACCATTACAAACACAACATCGATTTTTTGCAAACTTTTCTTACAATACACCGCAAAAAGAAAATAATAATAAATGGAAATTTGATATAACCTTTAATGCTATTGGTAAACAACGCTTGCCAAGTACAAGTTCAAATCCGGTAGCATATCAATTGCCTGAATTTTCAAATCCTTTCCAATTGATAAACACTCAGGTAACTAAAGTTTTTTCTAAACAGTTTGAGATATATTTAGGAAGTGAAAACTTAACAAATGTGCAACAAGAAAACCCAATTCTAGGAAGTGATAACCCTTTTGGAAACAATTTTGATACAAGTATAATTTATGCACCAATTTTTGGACGAACAATTTATACAGGATTACGATATAAACTTAATTAAATATAAAAATCATGAAAAAAGTACTTTTATTAATTTGTCTATTTACAGGAATAGCTACATTTAGTCAAGAAAAGAAATTAAATAAAAATGCAAAAATATCTTATAAGGTAAACGGTATTTGCGGTATGTGTAAAACCAGAATAGAAACTGCAGCGTTAAAAACCAAAGGAGTAAAATTTGCATTGTGGAATGTGGAATCTAAAGAGTTAAAGCTAATAATAGATGAACGTAAAACCGATGTTGCAGCTACTCAAAAAAATGTTTTAGAAGCTGGTCACGATATCCTAATAGAACAAGGGAAAGATAAAAGAGCTACTCAATTAGCCTATAATTCTGTGCATCCATGTTGTAAATATCGAGATGAAGAAATTATAGAAGACCATAAAGGAGAGTTGAAAAAACAGAAAAAACAACACAAATAAAATGGAGCAACAGTTTAATCTCCAAGGAATGACTTGTAATGGGTGTAAAGCATCTGTTGAGGAGAAATTATCTGCAATAAAGCAAGTCACCAGAGTAGAAGCTAATTTGGTTAAGGCAACTGTTACTTTGCAGAGTGCTAAAAAATTATCTGTTGGAGTTTTGCAAAAGGCATTGCCAGAAAAATATATTGTTTCTAAAATAGAGGAGGAGCTAGTCTCTAAGGTTGATTTAGATATCAATAATGGGAAATCAACATTGCAACAATTGTATCCATTGTTTTTAATTTTTGTGTTTATTACAGTAGCTTCTGTATTATTATCTATAAACCCTTGGAGCTTTTCAGATTTTATGTTTGATTTTATGGGCTTGTTTTATATTGTTTTTAGTTTTTTTAAACTTTTAGATGTAAAAGGTTTTTCCAACAGTTTTAGAATGTACGACCCATTAGCTAAAAAAGTAAAAGTTTACGGATTAGTATATCCATTTATAGAATTAGGATTAGGGGTATTGTTTTTAATGCGGTTTCAAACAACATTTGCTTTAGTAGTTACTATAGTTATTTTAGGAATTACTACAGTAGGAGTAACCAAATCGTTGTTAAGTAAGCAGACTATTAAATGTGCCTGCTTAGGTTCGGTTTTAAATTTGCCGATGACCAAAGCTACATTTATAGAAAATAGTATTATGAT
>CAYPHE010000177.1:0-5805 GCA_964410075.1 uncultured Polaribacter sp. | reverse complement strand
AATCAAACGGATTTATGGTTTTTAAATCGGCAATAATTTCTACATCAATAGAAAGTTCTTCTGTTTTTTCAGGAAAAACAACTCTAGCCAAATAATTTCCAAAAGGATCTTGTTGCCAATTAAAAAAGTGATTTTCTGGCTTAATTTTTAATGAATACGATTCTATGGGAGTTCTGGAATGTGGTGCTGGTCGTAATCTGAAAATATGAGGAGAAAGTTTAACTGAACGATCATATTTGTATTTTGTTTTATGAGAAATTACGATTTTTAATGCCATAAAGTTGCTTTAAATTATGTGACTGTAAGACATGAATTCTTACAAAAAGAACAATTTTTAATTACAAATATCATAAAATAAAACTGACTAATTGCGAATTATGATATTTTTAATGAATTTTAAATTTTAATTAAAGATTATGTTGTTTTTATTTGTTTTGATTGTAATAATTCAATATAATTGGCAATATAAATAAATTTATTACATATTGTATTCTGCTGAATTTATAAAAAACATTTGATTTGAAAGCACCAACTAAACTACCAATATTTTCTTCGTACGAATTTGATTCTAGATTTTATGATGAGATTTTTACAGATAATAGTGAAGTAAGAAAAGTATATGAAACTTTATTTAATTTATTTAGTGAATATTCTGTTGATGATTTTGCAAATTTAAATGATAAAGCAAAGGATGCCTTTTTTAATCAAGGAATTACATTTCAGGTATATGGTGATAAAGAAACCAAAGAGAAAATTTTTCCCTTTGATTTATTTCCTAGGATAATTGGTCATAAAGAGTGGTGTAAAATAGAAAAAGGAGCATTGCAACGAAGTAAAGCATTGAATAAGTTTTTATGGGATTTATATCACGAACAAAAAATTATTAAAGAGGGTATAGTTCCTATTGAGTTGATTGATTCTTCTGTAAATTTTCTAAAACAAATGAAAGGATTTAATCCTCCTGGAGAAATTTACAATCATGTTTCTGGTACAGATTTAATTAAACATTCAGATGGAGATTATTATGTTTTGGAAGACAATATTAGATGTCCTTCTGGTGTGAGTTATGTTGTGGGCAATAGAGATGCGCTAAAACGAACTTTATTTGGTGTTTTTGATCATTATCAATCTTACAATGTATCAGATTATGGACAAAACTTATTAGAAATTATAGAATCTGTTAAACCCAAAGGTGTAGATATTCCAAAATGTGTTGTTTTAACTCCAGGTGTTTATAATTCTGCTTACTATGAACACTCTTTTTTAGCAAAACAAATGGGAGTAGAGTTGGTTGAAGGGCGTGATTTATTTATAGAAAACGATTTTGTCTATATGAAAACCATAAAAGGTTTGGAAAGAGTTGATGTTATTTATAGACGAGTTGATGATTTATTTATAGATCCTCTTGAGTTTAAAAAAGACTCTTTATTAGGTGTTCCAGGTTTATTTAAATGTTACATGAAAGGAAAGGTTTGTTTGGTAAATGCACCAGGAACAGGTGTTGCAGATGATAAAGCTATTTATACTTATATGCCTCAGATTATAAAATATTATTTAGACGAAGAGCCTATTTTAAATAATGTATATACTTACCATTGTAGCAGACCGTCTGAATTAAAATATGTTTTAGAAAACATAGATAAATTAGTTATAAAACCTGTAGATGAATCTGGGGGTTATGGAATTTCAATTGGAAACAAGTTGACCAAAGAAGAAATAGAAAAAGTAAAAATTACCATAAAAGACGATCCAAGAAAGTATATAGCCCAACCCATAATGTCACTTTCTACACATGCAACGTATATTGAAGAAGAAAACTCTTTTGAGCCAAGGCATGTAGATTTAAGAACCTTTACTTTATTGGGTAAAGACAAAGATTTTGTTTTAAAAGGAGGTTTGACGAGAGTTGCATTAAAAAGAGGGAATTTAGTGGTAAATTCTTCACAAGGAGGAGGATCTAAAGATACTTGGGTTTTAAAAAAATAAACAAATTTTATGTTAGCAAGAGTAGCCAATAATTTATTTTGGATGGGGCGTTATTTAGAACGTTCAGAACATATCGCAAGGTATATGAATGTCAATTATTTTTCATCTTTAGATTCACCAAATGAATTAGGTCAATCAAGACAATTTGTATTGCGTTCTATGTTGTTTGTAGCAGATGAAGAAGAGTTGAAAGAACATAAGGAATTAGATGAAAAAAAAGTATTGTTTGATATTGGTTTAAACCCAGAAAAACAATTTTCTATTTTATCTTCTATAAAAAATGCTCAACAAAATGCAAATGGTGCAAGAGACTTAATTTCATCTGAATTGTATGAGTCTGTAAATACGCTAAATAGAGTTGTAAAAAATTATGATAAAGACAGGTTTGTAAAAAACGGATTATTCGATTTTACAACGATGATTACTGCTAATGTAGCTTCTTTAAGAACTAAAATTCGTAGTACCCTTTTGCATGACGAAGTGTATGCAATAATTATGCTAGGTATTTATATTGAAAGGGCTAATCAGGTAATTCGAATTATAAATTCTAAGTATAACGATGCTTTGGTAGAAAAAGCAAATTCTGGAGCTTCTGTTACAAAAAGTTATGAGTGGACTACTTTACTGAAATGTGTAGAGACGTATGACATGATGCGAAGATATTATAGGAAAATTCCTACTAGTCATACCGTTTTAGATTTTTTAATTTTAAATCCTGTTTGTCCTCGTTCTATTATGAACTCTTTAAATAACATTCAATATTACATTGGTTTCTTATCAAAAGAAGAAATACCAAATAAAGATTCTGCAGCGTTTTTAATAGGTAAATTAAAATACGATCATCAATATAAAACTATTGAAGATGTTCAAGAGAATTTAAAAGGGTTTATAGAAAAACTAGTAGAAGATTTATTTTCGGTTGGCGAAAAAATGGATAAAGATTATTTTAGTTTGTATTAATTAATTTTAGAACGTTTTATTCATTATAAAACTCCATGCTTTCTACAACTAATTCTTCAGGAACTTTACAGTCTATTTTAAAATCTTCAAAGTCGTTCAATAAAACAAAGTTTACTTGACCGTTTACATTTTTCTTATCATGTTTTAATAAGTCCATTATCTCAGAAAAATCTTGAAGTAATAAGTCTGTTTTATCGTAAATAGATAAAACAGCTTTTTTTACCTGATGAACTTTTTCAATAGAAAAATCTAGTAATTTGTGAGACATGTAGCATTCACAAACCATTCCAATAGCAATTGCTTCACCATGCGTTAAGTTTGTTTTATCTTCAGATTCTAGATAAAAAGATTCAATTGCGTGTCCTAAAGTATGTCCGAAATTTAATATTTTTCGCAAACCATTTTCTTTCGGATCTTGTAAAACAACTTCATTTTTAATTTCAATAGATCTAAATATCAACTCTTTGATTTTTTGATATTTAGATATCTCTACCTCGTTAAATAGTTTAATGTCGTAAGTTAGCCCGTATTTAATAATTTCTGCTGTTCCAGATTGCACTTCTCGTTCAGAAAGTGTTGCTAAATAAGTATCGTCTACAATAACCATTTGCGGATTAGCAAATACACCAATTTGGTTTTTTAATACCCCTAAATCAACACCAGTTTTTCCACCAACAGAAGCATCAACCATAGATAATAATGTTGTAGGAATGTTTATAAAATCGATACCTCTTTTAAAACAAGAGGCTACAAAACCGCCTAAATCTGTAATAACACCACCACCAAGTGTAATTAATAGGCTTTTACGATCTCCACCCAATTCAGTAATTGCATTCCAAACACCAATACAAGTTTCTAGATTTTTGTTTATTTCTCCAGATTCAATTTCTATAACTTCTACTTTATTGTCAATTTCAACCTGTGGTATAAATTTAGGATAACAATGTTGCATTGTATTCTCATCAACCAAAATAAAAACAGTAGAGTAGTTGTTATTTTTTAAAAAATTATTAAGTTCTGTATATCCGTTTTCTTTAAAATGAACGGGATAAGAAACAGCTTGTATAGTCTTCATCAGTATAAAAAATTACAGGTTGCAAATTAAATAGAAAATATTGAATTATAACTACTCTGTAACTATCTTTGTTAGGATTTAATTCAAGTGTATGAACATTTTTGATAATACCGAAGTTGCATTTTCTTTAAAATCAAATGCAGAACTAGAGCGTGCTTATTTTTTGTTTAAAATGATTCAGAATGAACCTCTGGTAAGAATAGGAAGTACAGTAACCAACTTTGCCTTAAAAATTAATTTACCTATTGAGGGGTTAATTCGTTCTACGGTTTTTGATCACTTTTGTGGTGGAGTTACAGAAGAAGATTGTTTGCCAATTATAGATAAAATGTTTACCAAAGGAGTTTCTTCAGTTTTAGATTATTCTGTAGAAGGTAAAGAAAATGAAGAAGAGTTTGATGCAACTGTAGAAAAAATTGTAAAAATCATCAAATTTGGTCAAGAAAAAAAAGCAATTCCATTTGCAGTTTTTAAGCCTACAGGTTTTGGAAGATTTGGTTTGTACCAAAAAATCACAGAACAAAGAGAATTAAATACAGAAGAAAAATCGGAATGGTTACGTATTGTAGCACGTTTTGAAAAAGTTTGTAGCATTGCACATGAAAAAGATGTACCTATTTTAATTGATGCTGAAGAAAGTTGGATGCAAGACGCTTCTGACAATTTGGTAGAACAGATGATGGAGAAATACAATACAAAAAAAGCAATTGTATTTAATACGCTTCAGATGTATCGTCGCGATCGTTTACAATACTTAGAAGAATTACATAAAAGAGCTCGTAAAAAAGGGTTCTATATTGGGATGAAGGTGGTTAGAGGTGCTTACATGGAGAAAGAACGCAAACGAGCAGAAGAAAAAGGCTATGACTCTCCAATTTGTACAAATAAAAAGGCTACAGACGATAATTATAATGCTGCTATTAAATACATGGCAGAAAATGAAAAAATGGCAATTTTTGCAGGAACTCATAACGAAGAAAGTTCTTTTTTATTAATGGATTTAGCAAAGCAATTCAATTTAAAAAATTACGATAACAGGCTTTGGTTTGGGCAATTGTATGGTATGAGCGATCATATTAGTTATAATTTAGCAAACCAAGGTTATAATGTGGCCAAGTATTTGCCATTTGGCCCTGTAAAAGATGTAATGCCCTATTTAATTAGAAGAGCAGAAGAAAATACCTCTGTAGCAGGGCAAACCACTAGAGAGTTGAATTTATTAACGACAGAACGTAAACGTAGAAAATTATAATGACTACCATACAAGAAGTTAAATTACTATTACAACGAAATAAATTGCGTTTACAACAAGAATTACTTGAAAGTAAAGAGGCAATGCGCTTGATTAAAAAATCGACCAAAACCAAACTAACTCTCGAAGAGAAATTAAAAGTAAAAATGCAACTGTTAGATATTTGTAAATCTATTCCTGCATTTACCGTTTTTATGCTACCAGGAGGTGCTTTATTGTTACCATTGTTAATAAAATTGATACCCGATATTTTACCAACAGCTTTTAGAGAAAATTCAAAAGAAAAATAAGGAATCCCTTTTAGCTATCACTTTTTCACATATTTCTAAAAAGAGTTCAGTATGTGGTTTGATAATCTTAAAAGAGTTTATTAAAATTAGATTCATAAATATTTCTTAACAATTTAAATTTATTTTATGTAACTAATTTTAAATGAGTTATTTTTGTATAGTAAACTTTAGGAGTAGCTAGTTATATCTAGTTTGAGAAATATCCTTAGAACCTGATTTTGGTTAATACCAACGTAGGAAAA
>CAYPHE010000176.1:0-5826 GCA_964410075.1 uncultured Polaribacter sp. | reverse complement strand
TTTTCCTAGAGTATTATAAATTTCAACATTTTTTATATTACTGATATCTTTAAATGAAATTGTAAAAGTATCTTTAGCCGGATTTGGATATATTTTTATTGAAGATCCAATTAATTCTTCATTTGAAACACTTAAAGGTTGACTTGTAGGAGCTACTTCCCACTTACTTCTTTTATCGGTTTCTTCTGCATCTTTTGTTATTACATTGCCGTTTTCATCGTGATATAAAAAACGACCACTTGTACCTGCCTCAAATCGATAAGTTTTATCACTTTCATTATAATGAGAAGTCCAAACTTTATCTCCATCTGAAGCTGGCGAAGGTTTTGTAGTACTTACCACTAAAAAGGCTCCAGCTGCAAAACCAGCACCAGTAGCACGTAAAATACCACTGTTCATATTATCTATATTAACAAAATCTGTACCTGAAACTTCTTTTACTTCCCATTGTCTAGAATTGTCTCCTATAGCATCATGCATAACAACAGGTTGTGCGCTAGATGCCCCTTCTCCTAAAATTTTACCTGTTGCTACATTTCTAAACCAAAAAATATCATCAGATCCTCCGCCACCACTAGTAGCGTCTCCAATAACCATACGGTCAAAATTAAACCCTCCTACTTCTCCAACAACTCTAATTTTTTGCACTCCTTTTTGTAGGGTAATTGTTGTTTTTGTAGATAAGAATCTAGTAAGGTTTGGCGTTTTATTAAGTGTAACAGATTTCAGCTGTGTAGTGCCTTTCATTATTTTTAACTTTTTTCCAGTTGCAGGAGTAGCTGCAAAAATTTCTAAAGGATACACTCCATCATTAGGTACATTTATAGTATACTCTGCATAATCATTTGTAGCCCATGAATTTAAATAAAAGATTGAATTACTCCATCGAGTTACATTTACTCCACTTTTTGTAGTGTAATGCTCTGCTTCAATTTCTGCCGGAATTTGATGTGTTTTGGCTTTAACTGTAATTGTTTTTGATGCCTGAGCAGCCGTAAAATATTCGTTACCAGTGTCTGAAACTGTAACTGTTGCAGTACCAGCTCCTAAAGCATGTCTTACATTATTACTCCAAACAATAACTACTTGATTATTAGGAGCAACAAAACGTAATTTAGCATCTGGATTGTTACTTGTTGCAACCAAATTAAAAGCTGGGTCTCCCGATGTTATTTCTGGGATATTCTGAAAAGTAATTTCTTGCGTACGAATAGGTACAGTCAATTCATACCCTACTATTGGGGCCGCATTATAAGTTTCATTACCAGATTGTAATGCACTAATTGTTGTTTTTCCGGCACGTTTTACTTGCAATTTTCCATCTACAATAACGGCTACATCTGTATTCGTACTTTCGTATGTAATAGGTAGACCAGAACTAGCAGTTCCATTTAGGGTTTCATCATCACTTCCCCAAACATAAGTAGTTGCAGATAAACTAAAATCTATGGTTTGATTAGATTTAGATGTATTGGCATTTACTATTAACGTTTGCGATACTTCTGGCGCATTATCATAAGTCCCATCTCCATTTTGGTTTGCAATAATAGTACAAGAACCTACTCCCATAATTTTCACCATGTTTCCTTCTACAATACGAGCAATATTTGTGTCTGATGAAGTATATGTTACAGGTAATCCAGAGCTTGCTGTTGCAGTTAATTCAAAATTAGAATCGCCTTCTGTTTTTTCTGCTAAAGCATTAAAGCTTATTGTTTGCGCAGTATATTCTTCTTTTTCTAATTGAAAAACAAAACAGTGTACAGGAACTTCTGGGCTATTTTTTACTTCGCTAAAAACAACTGCAATAACACCATCATTCATTATTGTTAAGCTCTTTTTTACACTTAAACCAATACTTCTTCTAAAATCCTCACGCCACTCATAAGTACCTGCCAAAGCACTTGTAACAATAAAGTTTCCTCCAGAAATATTAAACTTGTACATTCTATTACCATAAAATATACCTAAAGAGCCTTTATTTCTGTCTTCCTTAAATTCGGTTTCACCATCTTTCTTAAGATAGTTATAAGCATTTGTATTCTTAGGTTTTTGATACATGTATATATCATTCTTTGGAGAAATAGCCACTTGAGGACCACCTGCCCAACCGGCTTTATCTGGTACACTACGAGGATCTGCTATTAAAAATGGTGCATGGTCTGTAATAGGTAAATCGAAACTTTTACCATCTACAGTGGTTGCTTTATCATTCATTCTTTCACCTAATTCCATTAAATGAACTCCTTCATTTAATGTTGTTGGTGATTCTGCCCAACGTGGAGAGTATGCATAATAAAATTTACCATTTATAAAGTGAGCGCTTCCATAAGCAAAATGTCTTTCTCCTTGAGAAACAGATGCACCTCTTCCTCTTATAATCGTTGTTTCAGGAGACCAGTTATTTCCATCATAATATGTCATAACAATATCTCCACCAACAGCTGAACCCAATCTTCTTTCAAAATACATTTCTCCTTTATCGTTGTTAAACAAATCTGGATATGTTACACTTGTTACTTTTTTACCTGCAATTAAGTAATCTTGCTGAGGCAAAAAGTTTGCTGCTGTAAAATCACTATCTGGACCATAGGCAATGTTTTTCTTAGATCGTATATAATTCAAATCTTCGTTATGATGATCGAACATTAAATGCACTGTACCATCTATAGAACACACCCCTACATTTGTGGTCAAATGTGTATCTCCTTTACCACTTACCAAACTCATTTTTGCAGGAAGTGCTACATGAACCCAATTTCCTTCTCCAATTTTTTTTCTTGAAATCATTAAAGTTCTATCTGCCCAACCACCTCTATACCAAGTATAAAATACAAATCCATTAGATACTTTCATACAATTACCGTGCGGATTTATACTCTGCCCATAATGAAAAGGTTTTGGATCGTCTGCTTTCCAAAAATAAAGAGCCTCATCTGTTACTTTTGAACTTTCTAAAAAAGTTACTTGTGCAATAGACTCTTCTGGAAAAAAATTAGCTATTAAAAATAGCGCCAATACTAATCCGTACTTTTTTAGTAAACTCAGTTGTGTAATTGTTTTCATATTATTTTAGCTGTTTTTTTATTCTATTATCAATTTTAATTGATGAACTTTATTGTTTTCTTCTATTACTTTAACCAGGTAAATACCAGAAGTAAACACATTATCTTTATTTATTTCTATTGATGTTTTGTTTACTGATGTCTTGTAAACAACACTACCTAATACATTAAAAATTTTCACTTCAGCTTTTCCTATATTATTTAATCCTAAAGTAAAACCATCTTTAGCTGGATTAGGAAAAATATTTATTGAAGGAGTTTTTAAAAACTCTTTAGAAACACTTAATACTTGACTTGTTGGTATTGCTCTCCAAACACTTCTTGTATCTGTTGCTTCTACAGTTTTAGAGTATACATTTCCGTCAGCATCATGATACATGTATCTCCCACTAGTTCCTGCTTCAAATCTAAAAGTATTCTCTACCTCATTATAATGTACTGTCCAGATTTTATCTGAGTCATTTGCCCCTGGGGATTTAGTTGTACTTACTACAAGATAAGCTCCTGCAGCAAAACCAGCTCCTGTAGCTCGTAAAATACCGCTTTGTTTACTATCTATGTTATGATATTCTTTATCATTGTGAGTTAGTTTAAAAAACTCCCAATGTTTATCTGCTTCTTCTGCAGAACTACTCATAGTTATTGGTTGTGCTGTAGCTGCAGCAACTAGATATTTACCAGTACCTACGTTTTGTAATCTATAAGTATCTATTGTTAAATCTGATTCATCAATTTCTTTAATTTCTATAGAGATTTCTGAAGAAGTAATACTTTCTCCACTTGTTTTATAAGCTACTGCTTTTATTTGATAAGAACCTATATCTTTTGGAGTCCAATCTAATAGATAAGGTTTTGTTGTATCTTCTTCTAACAACTCATTATTTACCATAAAGGCTACTTTGGTAATCTCTCCTTCATCTGCAGTTGCTGTTGCAAATAATTGTACATTTTTGCCTTCGTTAAAAGACTGATTATTTGTTGGTGTTACCAAACTAACGGCAAAAGGTTTTGGCCCTTCTTGAATATCTAAATCTATGATTTGTAAATATGTAGTTCTAGTATCATCATTATTTGCACTATTATTTTCTAATAAATAGTAGTGTAATTTTCCGTCGGAAATATAAAGACTTGCTTTATTAAAACGTTTTCCAGAAGTTTGCTCATAAACTTTAACAAATAGGTTTGTACCTCCTTCTGCTCTTCTTATTACTGGTCTTCCAGAAGCATTTAAACCTATTAAATATACATAACTCCCAGCCGCATATATAGACCCTCCAGCAAAATCAGTTGTCGTAATAAATTCAGATGCTCCTCCTGGTTTATAAGTATGTACGAATTTTGTAACGTTATTTTCTCTGTCTTGCACTTTTCCTACAAGATGTACATCATCATTATCGGTAACAGTCCATCCAAAACCATTAAAATTGACTTGATCTACTTTGTTTGTTTCCACTACATCACCAGGTTCAGAAACTTTTACTAAATCTGAATTTACTAATGGTCTTGCAAATGATTCTCCTTTATGATTTTTCCATTGTGTAAGACCACTTGGATCATCTGAATATGCATAATAAAACCCGTTTTGATATAGATACCTATCATTTCTTATATTGGCTCTTTGGTGAAAACCAATTCTTATTTTTCCGTTTAAATATTTAATATCTCCATAGATTCCCCAATTGTATGCATTTCCAAAACTAGTAGCATTACTTCTATTAAAATCTGTATAACCTTCCCAATCATTTCCATCGTATTTTGCAAATAAAAGTTTACTGTTTCTATCGTACCCAAATCTATTTTTCATAAATAAATCTCCTTCATCATTGGTCATAAAGGCAGGATAGGTAAGTAATTTTGTTGTATTATCATCGTTAATTCCTGGAAAAGACAAGTGTTTGTAATTATTATTAGGCGATTGTACAAACAAGTCTATGGTAAACTCTTCATCTGCAACTGTAGCCGCATTTGCTTCTGAGTAAGAATATCTTAAATAATCATTTGCAAGAGAGGCTATAGTGCCGTTTCTATGCATATCGTAAACCATGTGAATAGTCTCGTCTTTAGGACAAATACCTATAGCTATGGTATTATGGGTTTCTCCTATCCACCATCTTCCTTTAAATCCTGTGTGCTGATGCGGAAACTCTATTGTCTTAAGAACACCTGTAACTTTATTATATCTAGATAGCATCACATGTCTATCTTCTTTACCTCCACGATACCATGTCATAAACACAAAATCTTTGTAGGATTTTATACAATCTCCATGAGGTGTTAAGGCAGGTCCATAGACATAGTCGTAACCTGTTGTTGAATTTGTAGTAGTACTTGTAGAGACTCTTTCTCCATCGAAATACATTACTTCATCTGTAATTTTAGTTTCACTCTCTAGTTTTACTTGAGCTTTAACTATAAAAGATAATAATAATACTGAAACAAAAAATAGACTCTTAAATGTGTTTTTCATCGCTAAATATGAACTAATAATATAAAAGCTCATAAAATTAGCTCCTTTCAGACAAAAATGCATCCTGAACTGTCCTGACTAAATTAACCCTAATGTATATTATATTAACATTACTGTATTTTAATCTTTAATTCTACAGGCCCAATTAAGCCTGACTCTTCCAATTCAGTTTCATTTTTTCTAGGTCCTGCTGTGGTCCAAGTCTTTTTTGCATTTTTTGGTCTTTGATTGTCAAAAATCAACTGGTTTCTCCACGTGTTGGTTATTTTAACTTCCAATTCATTTTTTCCAAGT
>CAYPHE010000175.1:0-5844 GCA_964410075.1 uncultured Polaribacter sp. | reverse complement strand
TTATAAACAACACCTTCTTTCATTACAAAAGTTACCTTTTCTAAGGTTGAAATGTTTTTTATAGGGTTATCGTCAACTGCAACAATATCTGCTAAAAAACCAGCTTTTAGCTGTCCTAATTCATTTTCCATTTGTAACAATTTAGCATTTGTAATAGTTGCAGACTGAATAGCTTCTATAGCAGGCATTCCTGCTTCAACCATATATTTAAACTCTTTAGCATTTTTGCCATGTTTAAAAACTCCTGCATCGGTACCAAAAGCTATACCAACTCCTTTTTTATAGGCCTTTCCAAAAGTAGATTGTATTTGGGGTCCAACTGCCAAAGCTTTAGGAACCACAATTTCTGGGTAATAACCTTTCACTTTAGCTTTTTCTTCTACTTCTTTTCCTGCAGTAATTGTTGGTACCAAATAGGCATCAAACTTTTTCATAATTGCCATAGTCTCATCGCTCATATATGTTCCATGTTCAATAGTTTTTACACCACCAATAATGGCTCTTTGCATGCCTTCATCTCCATGTGCATGAGCTGCTACATGCATTCCATAATCTTTAGCAGTTTTACAAATAGCTTTTATTTCTTCTAAAGTAAATTGAGGATTATCACCAGATTTAGCAACACTTAGCACTCCTCCAGTTGCTGTAATTTTAATACAATCCGCACCATTTTTATACCGTTGTCTTACCGCTTTTTTTGCATCTTCAACAGAATTTACAACTCCTTCTTTTGGACCAGGGTTACCTATTAATTTTCTACTACTACCATTTGTTGGATCCGCGTGCCCCCCAGTTGTAGCAAGAGATTTTCCAGCCGTAAAAATTCTTGGCCCAATAATTTTACCTTTATTGATTGCTTTTTTTATTGAAATATTTACACCCGTTCCTCCCAAATCTCTAACAGTAGTAAAACCACTTAATAAAGTGGTTTTTGCAAATCCTACCGAATTAAAAGCTACATCTGCTTCATCTAAAATGTAATTATTTAATCTTGTATTTTTATCAAATTCTTTTTCTATATGAACATGAAAATCAATAAGACCTGGCAAAACGACTTTATCTTTTAAATCAATAACAGTAGCTTCTTTGTCTTTTGGTTCCTCAAAACCATTTATAATTTTTTCAATTTTATTTCCCTTAACAATTATTGTTTTTTCTTTTTCAATTGTTCCAGATTCTGTGTTTATCATTTTACCACACAAAAGGTATGTGGTTTGTGCACTAATTAATTGAATTAAAAATATAAATATTACAGATAGCAGTAGTTTTTTCATAATTAGGTTATGTTAACAAATCAGCTTTTTCTTAACGATAGATTTCAATAAATGTATGAAAAATTGATTAATTTAGTAATTCAATCATTTTTTTGAATGAAACACATTGTAATTACAGGAACAAGCAGAGGAATTGGCTTTGAGCTGGCACAAATTTTTGCTAATAATGGTCATAAAGTATTGGCCGTATCTAGAAATACTAAGCCTTTATTATCTATAAACCATAAAAACATAACTACTATTTCTGTAGATCTTTCTAAGAATGAAGAACTAGAAAAAATTTTAGAATTTGTAAAATCGACTTGGAAAAAAGTTGATATACTAATTAATAATGCTGGTAAATTAGTTAATAAACCTTTTACAGAGTTAAGTCCACAAGATTTTTTAAACTGCTATCAAGTAAACGTTTTTGCAGTAGCTGAACTTACAAAAAAACTAATTCCTTTTTTTGTTAAAAAGAGTCATGTAGTTACTATTAGCAGCATGGGTGGTATACAAGGCAGTCTGAAATTTCCTGGTTTAGCAGCATATAGCTCTGCCAAAGGAGCTGTAATTACTCTATCTGAATTATTAGCCGAAGAATTTAAAGAGCAAGAAATAGCTTTTAATGTATTAGCCTTAGGTGCTGTTCAAACAGAAATGTTGCAAGAAGCTTTCCCTGATTATAAAGCACCTGTTACCGCAAACGAAATGGCGAATTATATTTATAATTTTTCTTTGAGTGGAAACCAATTTTATAACGGAAAAGTGTTGGAAGTTTCCTCTACAACACCTTAACCATTTGAGATTTCAATAAAAAAGCATTTGATACTCAACAACCAAATAAAAACGAAAGATAATAGTTTACCAGAATGGTCTAATTATGTTCCAAACAAAGCTATTCCTTTTGTAGCTTTTTTAGTTGATAAACATGATTTTGACTTGAAAATTGTAAATCAACGTCAAACCAAACATGGTGATTTTAGAGTTTTGCCTAATGGGAAATTTCAAATTACAGTAAACAATAACCTAAACCAACATCAATTTTTATTGACCTTAATTCATGAAATTGCGCATCATGTAACACATCAAAAGTTTGGTAGAGTGCAGCCGCATGGTAAAGAATGGAAAATGGTTTTTCAACATTTAATGTTGCCTTTTTTAAAACCAGAAATTTATCCTTTAGATATGTTGCCTTATTTAGCAAAATATTTAAAAAACCCGAAAGCAAGTACAGATGCTGATACTGATTTAGCTTTTGCTTTAAAAGGAAAAAAGGCAGATACTGGAAAAAACTTTATTTTTGAAATTCCTGAACAAAGTTTTTTCATTTTTAAAAACACCATTTATCAAAGAGGAAAACAACGGAGAACACGCATTGAATGCAAAAATATGAGTAACCATAAAGTTTACTTATTTAATAAAAACGTAGAAATAAAAATATATGAACAATAATAAAAATTATTACGCAGTAATTATGGCTGGTGGAGTTGGTTCTCGATTTTGGCCAATGAGTACTCAAAAAAACCCAAAGCAGTTTCATGACATGCTTGGTGTTGGACAAAGTTTAATACAACGTACTTTTGAAAGGATTAATGCTTCTGTTCCTTCTAAAAACATCTTAATTGCTACTAATGAACGTTATGAGAAATTAGTATTAAAGCAATTACCAAAGGCAAAAAAAAATCAATTACTACTAGAACCTGTAATGAGAAATACAGCTCCATGTATTCTTTATGCTGCTTTAAAAATATACAATCAGAATCCAGATGCAGTTATGCTGGTTGCTCCATCTGACCATTGGATAACAGATGAAGCAGAGTTTATTGCAAACATAGAAACTGCATTTGAAGCTTGTAGTAAAAACGATATTTTAATGACTTTAGGTATTCAACCAGATTCACCAAATACTGGTTTTGGATATATTCAATTTGAAGAGAGTGAAAGCGAAATAAAAAAAGTAAAAAGCTTTGAAGAAAAACCAAATTTAGATAAAGCTAAGAAGTTTTTAGAAAGTGGTGAATATTTATGGAATGCGGGAATTTTTGTTTGGTCTGCTAAAAGCATTATAAATGCTTTTAAAGATTTTCTACCAAGTATGTTGGTAAATTTAAATGAAGGAGAAGGACAATACAATACTGATAATGAAACGGAATTTATTGCTGAAAATTATCAAAAATGTGAAGACATTTCTATTGACTTTGGTATTATGGAAAAAGCTAAAAATGTACACGTTTTACCTGTAGATTTTGGCTGGAACGATTTAGGAACTTGGGGTTCTTTGTATGAAAAATTAGAAAAAGATGATAGCAACAACGCAGTAGTTGGTGCAAAAACTATTTTTAGAGATGCTAAAGGGAACATGATAAGAACTCAAAGCGGAAAAAAAGTTGTTATTCAAGGATTAAACGATTTTATCGTAATTGAAAAAAAGGACGTTATATTAATTTGTCCGCAAAAAGATCAACAAGATATTAAGAAAATTGTAGCCGACGTAAAAGATAATTTTGGAAGCGAATTAACTTAAAAAATTCTAACTCTCTACTTCAAATAAAAAAGAAGTTGTTTGAGAAGTTAAAAATAATGCAAATGTCATAGTGAGCTTATCGAAATATAATTAATAGTTAAAAACTTCGATAAGCTCGGTTTGACAGCTAAGCAGGCTTTTTAAACAGCCTCTTTAATTCTCTCTTTTTAGATACAGAGTATCTAATTTCAATTCATTTTGCAACCAATTTCTTAGTTCTAATTCTTTAGGAGGAAGAATACTATCTGGTAATGATGAAATCCATTTTATTGTTAAAGTAGGTATGGTATCTATTTTAATAAAATCTTTAGAAGATAATGTGTTGGCAAAACCAATTTCTTCAATCTCCATATACCGTATTTTTACATCTTTAGCTATTGTACTAAATGCAATAGCTTTCTTATTTCGATTTAATGCGTCGTTTTCTATACGTTCATTTAGTTCGGAAATAGTTTGTTTGAGTTGATTAATTTCTACCTGTAACCCCTCAATAATATTTTTACTTTCCTGTAATTCTTCCCTTTTTTCGTTATAAGCCGTTGTTATTAGCTCAAAACTTTTGGTATCACTTCCTTTTATTTTTATGTTAAAGTCTTTTAACCTGTAATAATTTTCGTTGTTTTCTAGTTGATTCAACATCATGTTTTTTTCACCATCACTAACTTCGTTAAAAAAACTCAATCGAATTTCTTTAGTTACTAAATCTAAGTCTGGTGTTCCTAAAAGCTGAAAACTATCAATAGATTCTACTTCACTTTTAATAAAACTATTAAACTGTCTTTCGATTTGGTTTTCCTGAAAAACTCTAACAAAGGTAAAAACAGCAGGAATCATAACGGCAATACCTGTTAAAGAAGCTATAGTTGCATAGCGTTTTCTTTTAGCAGCATTTGCATATTTATGCATCGGAAAACGTAAAAACTTCAACACTACAAACGTAGCTAAAGCAATAAAAATAGCATTTATCGTAAATAAATACAATGCACCTAAAAAATACCACCACTTACCTTCTGCTAAACCATAACCAGCCGTACACAAAGGAGGCATTAACGCGGTTGCAATAGCTACTCCAAAAATAACAGAGGCAATCGTTCCTTTTTTTGTTCTAGCAACCATTAAAGCCAATCCTCCAAAAAAGGCAATCAATACATCTCTAATATCTGGTTTTGTTCTTCCTAATAATTCTGAAGTGTCTTCACTTAAAGGAAAAATATAAAAAAACATAAATGAGGCTAATAAACTTAGAGCTATCATTACACCTAAGTTCTTTAATGATTTTTTTAAGGTTTCAATGTCATTCAAAGCAAAAGACATTCCTAATCCTAAAATTGGTCCCATTAATGGAGAAATTAACATGGCTCCAATAACAACTGCTGTAGAATCTGCGTTTAAACCAATAGATGCAACAAAAACTGCAAAAATTAAAATCCAAGCTGTGGCTCCTTTAAATGGAATATCTGCTTTTATGGCGTTTAAAGTTGCTTCATGATCTGTATCATGCCTAAAATCAAAAAGCTCTTTTAGAAATTTTTTAATTTTCTGAAGTAGTCCTTTAGCATCATCTTGAATAGATTCTGTAGAGGATTCTGGATGTGGTTTGATATTTTTTTGAATGTCTTCTTCCATCTTTTTTAAAATAGAAAGATATAAAAAGATTTTGATTAGAGGTTATTTTAAATATATTCCTTTAATAAGTAACTGAAATTTCTCATTCTTTTTATTACCTATTAAAAAAGCTAATTGCTCAATAGTATCCGCATTAAAATTACCAATATTCAATTTTCTTCCTCTAAATGCTGGGTACATTTCTTTAATTGGAATTGTTATAGTTTGCCAATTTTTATCTGTAGAAAAAGTATAAATGTAAGAGTAATAATTACTTTGTTTGTCCTTTATTCGAAATTGATAATCTTTACCATCTCCTTTTATTCTTAGAATAATTTTGCTAAAGTTTTCAACTTTAACTGTATCAAAATCATGACGTAAAGAAGAAAATCCACCATTGTTTTCTAAAGAAACTATTCCGTGATAATCTCCATAACCTTCTTTATTTATCAAAAAATT
>CAYPHE010000174.1:0-5857 GCA_964410075.1 uncultured Polaribacter sp. | reverse complement strand
TGAAAACAAAAAATCCGAAACTTTCGTTTCGGATTTCTTTTGCGGAGAAAGAGGGATTCGAACCCCCGGACCTGTTACAGTCAACAGTTTTCAAGACTGCCGCATTCGACCACTCTGCCATTTCTCCAAGTGTCTCATCAGCTATTTGCTGAATGCGGGTGCAAATATAACAAGCTTTTTTAATTCCGAAAACGAAAAAACAGTTTTTTTCAATTTCTTTTGCTAATTTTTTTTGTTTCACCATTTAACACAAGAATAAAGCGTAAAAACTTAAACCGAAATGGTAAGAACCTATTTACAATTCTACGCTTAAACTTTTACACATTACCACAAAACCCTATCTTTGCAAACTCTAAAATTTATCTGTTTTATTATGTTTAATTCTTTTGGAAATTTTTTGCAAGTAACTACGTTTGGTGAGAGTCATGGAAGTGGAATTGGTGGTGTTATAGACGGTTTTCCTGCTGGAGTTTCTATAGATTTAGAAGCTGTTCAAAAAGAATTGGATAGAAGAAAACCTGGTCAATCTAAAATTGTAACCCAACGTAAAGAACCAGATACAGTAGAGTTTTTATCGGGTATTTTTGAAGGTAAATCTACAGGAACTTCTATTGGTTTTGTAATTAGAAACACCAACCAACGTTCTAAAGATTACAATCATAATACCAACGTATACAGACCTTCTCATGCAGATTTTACTTACGATAAAAAGTTTGGCATTCGCGATTATAGAGGTGGCGGACGAAGTTCTGCAAGAGAAACTGCCAATTGGGTAGTGGCTGGTGCATTGGCAAAGCAATTGTTGCAACATTTAAACATTAACGTAAATGCTTTCACCTCTTCTGTTGGAGAAATTTTTATGGAAAAACCATATCAAGAATTAGATTTTTCTAAAACGGAAAGTAATATTGTTCGTTGCCCAGATGAAGCTTCTGCTGAAAAAATGATTGAAAAAATCAAAGAAATTCGTAAAGCTGGCGATACAATTGGCGGAACAATTACCTGTGTTGCTAAAGGGGTACCTGTTGGTTTGGGTGAACCTATTTTTAATAAACTACATGCAGAATTAGGCAAAGCAATGCTTTCTATAAATGCTGTTAAAGGTTTTGAATTTGGAAGTGGTTTCTGTGGCGCAAAAATGAAAGGTTCTGAACATAACGATATTTTTAACAAAGATGGTTCTACACAAAGTAACCTTTCTGGAGGTATACAAGGTGGAATTTCTAACGGAATGGACATTTATTTTAGAGTAGCTTTTAAGCCTGTAGCTACAATTATGACCAACCAACAAACCATTAATTCTGAATACGAATTGACAGAAATTACAGGAAAAGGACGTCATGACCCTTGTGTAGTGCCAAGAGCCGTGCCTATTGTAGAAGCTATGACTGCTTTAGTTTTAGCTGATTTTTACTTATTAAATAGAGCACGAAAATTGGAATAATGAATCCACTAGAAATTTTAATTGACGAATTAAAAGATTCTTGGGAAAACAAACTCATTCTAAAACGCAACGAGTTTCTAGTAACTAAAAACTCCATAAACACCAATTTGTACTTTGTAAAAAACGGTAGTCTTCGTGTTTTTATAGAAGATGAAACCGAACAACATACGATTAGATTTGGTTATGAAAACTCATTAATTACTGCTTTAGATTGTTTTTTAACCCACAAACCAACTTCCTTTTACATCCAAGCTATTAAAAAATGTGAATTAACGGTAATTTCTAAAGCCAAATACGAAGAAATTATCAACGCTAAACCAACACTTCAAACAGTTTGGAAAAACCTTTTAGAGAATTTTGTCTATCAGCAAATAGAAAGAGAAATAGATTTAATTACTTATTCTCCACAAAAGAGATTTGAAAGAGTTATGGAAAGAAGTCCACAAGTATTTCAACACATTCCTTTAAAACACATTGCTTCTTATTTAAGAATGACTCCAGAAACCTTGTCTAGAATTTTAAAAAACCTTGATTAGAATCAAGGTTTAAGTTGATGGAAATCATCAATTTTGATGAAAAATAAAATTATGATTTTCAATACTGATGAACTTTTAACTGAACTAAAAAATACAGTTAAAAATCATATTAATTTTTCCAAATCGCTTTTAGCAATTTCTGATGAAATATTACAAACAAAGCCCAATGAAACTTCTTGGAGTGTTTTAAATTGTTTAGAGCATTTAAATTTATATGGTAATTTTTATATTCCTGAAATAAAAAAAAGATTTAACGAATCTAAAAGCAACAAAAAGCCTAACTTTAAAAGTGGTTTTTTAGGAAACAAATTTGCATTAGATATGTTACCTAAAAGTAATATGAAAACTATGAATACTTTTACAAGTAAAAATCCTATCAATTCTAAACTAGAAAAAGAAACAGTATTACTTGGTTTTATAAACCAACAAGAAGAAATGCTTGCTTTGTTAGATACTGCTAAAAATAAAGATTTAACTAAAATAAAAACATCAATTACACTTCCTTTATTAAAATTTAGACTGGGAGACACCTTTCGTTTTGTCATCTACCATAACCAAAGGCATATTGTACAGGCTCAAAAAGTGTTGAAAACTATCGCTTAAACTTATTAACATTTAACAATTTTTCTTTTTTTCTAATGTAGTTTTAAAAGTTATAACAGCTATCCTATAACTTTTTTACCCACTTTATTTTAAACCATGAGTTACATTAAAGGACGTGGTGCTCAATTGAATACCCATAACAGATTTTTTAAAGAAGAACATATTGTAAGAGATGATTTTTTAAATTATTGCGCAATAGAAAACGAAAATGCAGACCATAATAAAACTTCTTATTTAGAAATATTTCCTAAAACAATTTTAAATAAAGTTACTAGTCCAGATATTGGTTTCAAATATTCTATGAATCCGTACCAAGGTTGTGAGCATGGTTGTATTTATTGCTATGCAAGAAACACACATGAGTATTGGGGCTATTCTGCAGGTTTAGATTTTGAACGAAAAATTCTTTACAAATCAAATGCTGCAGAATTGTTAGAAAAAAAACTGACAAGTAAAAACTGGCAAGCTCAAAATATTATGTTCTCTGGCAATACAGATTGTTATCAACCTATTGAAAAGAAATTAGAAATTACCAGAAAAATGCTACAAGTGCTATTAAAATTGAAACATCCCGTTAGCATAATTACTAAAAATGCATTGATTTTAAGAGATTTAGATCTTTTAAAAGAAATGGCAAAGTTGCGTTTGGTAAATGTTAGTATTTCAATTACTTCTTTATTAGAAGAAACAAGACGTATTTTAGAACCTAGAACAGCATCTATTAAAAAAAGGTTAGATACGGTAAAAGTTCTATCTGAAAATGGTATACCTATAAATGTTATGATGGCTCCAATAATTCCAGCCATTAACAATCATGAAATTCTTAAATTAGTAAAAACAGTAAGTAAACTTGGAGCTATATCTGTTGGTTTTACAGTAGTAAGATTAAACGGTGCAATAGGAAAAATATTTACCAATTGGGTACAAGAAACGTATCCAGATAGAGCAACTAAAATTTTAAATCAAATTAAAAACTGCCATGGAGGAAGTTTAAACGATAGTAGGTTTGGAACTAGAACTCGTGGAGAAGGAAAAATAGCAGAACAAATTGCCGCTCAGTTTAAACTGGCCAGAAAAATCTATTTGAATGATAGTAAATTGCCTCCTTTAAACTATTCTTTATTTGATAAAAACACAACAAATCAACTAAATTTATTTTAAAACGTTTACAAACAAAAAAAGTGAAGCATTTTACTGCCCCACTTTTTAAAACTAACCAAACAAAAACATCATTCCCCCTGCCCTAACGAGAAGCCTCTTTTACCATCAAACTCATACAAATTCTCGGTTTTAATTACCTCAAAACCTTTATTGTGTAATGTTGATAATAATGCTACAACTTGCTCGTAATTAATTGGACTATAACTTAATTTTCCTTCTATTTTCGAAGAAACGTCTACAAATCTGCATCTCCAATGGTCTGTACAATACGTTTCTGGCAATCCATTAGGGTATACTTTTACACCTCTATTGGTTATCATTTTTAATTTTAATTTAAAAGAATTGATTGCATTTAAAGCATCTCCTATTTCTTTTGGATTGCTACCTTGCCAATTGATAAAAACATCTACACCAACCAATTCTTGCTTTTCTACTTTTCTAGTATATTCTGGTATGGTAATTTTTCCATTACCCGCTGCCAATTTACTTTCTGGTAATTTTGAAGGTTTTTTACCTAAATTATTAATAATGTATTCTGCAAAAGAACTTGTAGAAACAATTTCTTTGGTAATCATTTTATGATAAATATCTGGAGTGTGATAACCGTCTTCTAATGTTTTTAACCAAGCATTTTTGATTTTATCTGCAATTTCTGTTTTACCAACGTGAGATAGCATCATAATTGCTGCGTTTAACAAACCAGAAGGATTTGCAATTTTTTGACCTGCTATATCTGGTGCAGAACCATGAATTGCCTCGAACATGGCTACATTTCTTCCAATATTTGCAGAACCACACATACCTACAGAACCAGCTATTTCTGCAACAATATCTGAAACAATATCTCCGTATAAATTAGAAGTTACCACTACATCATAATCTTCTGGGTTGTTGGCTAATTTTGCAGAACCTATATCTATAATTTGAGATTCACTCTTAATTTCTGGGTATTCTAAAGCAATTTCTTTAAAGACTGTATGAAATAACCCATCTGTCAATTTCATAATATTATCTTTTACCATACAAGTTACTTTTTTTCTGTTGTAAGCTTTCGCATATTCAAAAGCATACCTTACAATTTTTTCGCAACCTGGTCTAGTTATCAATTTTAAACATTGTACAACATCTTGTGTTTGTTGATGCTCTATACCTGCGTACAAATCTTCTTCATTTTCTCTAACAACGACTACATCTAAATCTGGAAAATGTGTTTCTATATATGGAGAATAAGCACTTACTGGCCTAACATTTGCAAATAAACCTAAAGACTTTCTAAGCGTAACATTTAAACTTTTATACCCTTTACCTTGTGGAGTAGTAATAGGTGCTTTTAAAATAAGTTTGTTTTTACTAATGGTTTCCCAAGCACTTTTTTCTATTCCCGCAGAATTACCAGACAAATAAACCTTCTCTCCTATTTCAATTTTTTCTGCTTGGATATTTGCACCAGCTGCATCTAAAATTTTTAAAGTCGCGTCCATTATTTCTGGACCAATTCCGTCTCCGTAAGCAACCGCTACTTTAGTAACCTCTTGTACTTTTTCTGCCTGCGTTTTTTCTTTAAGTTTTATATTTTCCATCTTGGATTTGTTTTAGTGTACCGCAAAGATGAAACAAATTATTCATAATTTTTTATATATGTTTTTTATGAAAAACATAAAATATTATTATGATTAATAAAATCACAACTTTTTATCAAACAAAAACATTCAAGAATTAATTAAAGTAAAAAAGGCTTTGAGCATCTACTCAAAGCCTTAAAATCTAACTAAAAAAAATTATATGAGTTAACCCAGTGTTAGCTGGGGAGATTGTTATTTCTCAGACAAAAACAACAAAACTAACACTGTTATGTTAACTTACTCTTTTTCTATATCTTAAGACACAACTATATTTAATTAGTCACATTTTAATCAAATAGTTTTATTTTGAACAGTTGAAAAATCTTTCAGCTGATTGAGATTTCTCCGTTTTAATTAAAATGGTATTAGTTTCGAAAAACAAATTCATAATTAACTAATAAAAAGTCACTTAAATACTATTTACCTTAATTGAGTACGTTTTAATTAAACAATCTAAATCTGGTATATTTTTTTGGAAAACATATTTTTTG
>CAYPHE010000173.1:0-5863 GCA_964410075.1 uncultured Polaribacter sp. | reverse complement strand
TTTAAAAATGGACAAAGGTTCCTACTCTTTGGACTATGAAAAAAGTTTGCAAAAATGCTTGCGTGAAGGATTGAAACGGCATCCTTTTTTATAGTTTATAAATAAGCGTTATTGCGAATGAAATGAAGCAATCTATAATTTAAAAAGAAATTGCCACCGTTTACAAGAAAGTAAACCCTGGCAATGACAAATAAAAAAGATATAGTGGAAAGCCTGACCTGAAAGGGCACGCTCAAAATAAAAAACGTAAAGTATGTATAAGATTAATACTCCTTTTTAAATTGCAAAGGAGATTTAGAAATGGCTTTGGTAAAGAAGCGTGTAAAATACGCAGGGTCGTTAAAACCGAGTTCGAACGCAATTTCTTTTACATTTTTATTTGTGTAAATAAGTAAACGTTTGGCTTCTAGTATAATTCTATTTTTAATAAAATCTGACGGCGTTTTGCTACCTATTTTTTGAAAATGTTTACTAATGGATTTTGGAGAAACACCTAATCTGTTTGCGTAATCTGTAACGGAGTGCAAATTTCTAAAATTTTGCTCTACGAGTACGCTAAAATCTTTAAACAAACGGGTTTCTTCATCTTCTTTAATAACGTGGTTTTCTTTTTGCACACGAACGGCACAAATCATAAATTGTTTTAGATAAGCTTGCAACATATCGTACTGAGCCGCTTCGTTTTGTTGAAACTCGTCTACTAAACTTTCTAAAATAAATTGAAGTTTTTTGGTGTCTTTTTCACAAGGTTTTACAAATGGCGTTTCGTAAACGTTGTTAAATAAAATTCCGTTACAAGCTACTTCTTTATCGTGGGTTTGAATACAGTAAAAATCTCTAACAAAAGTAAATTTATATGCCGTTTTTATTTGTTCTGAATCTACTGTAAAAACTTGTCCGGGAGATAAGAAAAACAACACGTTATCTTGAAATTCAAATTGTTCAAAATCGATATTATAGGTTCCTTTACCCTCTTGTATCCAATAAATTGAATAGGCATTTTGTTGTACCGAATGATCTATAGTACATGCCTTTTCAAATTCTACAGTACTTAAAGTAAAGATGTCTTTATAAGTATATTTTGTTATTTCTTGAACTGCCATTGGTTTGGTTGTTTTGGGCTGATTGCAATTTAAATCAAAGTTATTAATCTTCTTTAAAAAACATCATCTCTTAACAAAATAATTTCTTTGTTTAAAAACTCCTTAAAATTTGCTTCGGAAGGATGCCCTAAAAATGGAGCATGAAAAAAGGTAGTCATGTCGTTTCTCCAAATCATTACATAACTTATACTACTACTTCTAATGGCTTTGTATAAACTTTCTGTAAACCAATTGTTATTTACCACGTTTGTTAATCCTGTTTCTGTAAGTGCAAAAAGCTTGTTTTTTTCTGCAGCAATTTCTTCTACTATTTGTAAATTTTTTATGGCTGTGTTTAAAAATCTTCTGTTTCTAAAATCGTATACATCTATGCCTAATAGATCTACAAACTCGTCTCCAGGGTAATTTCTTAAATATTCTGACCTACTAGAAACAAAATTTGGTGCGTACACATAAATTAAGTTGTGTACGTTAAATTGATTGGACAGAATTTGAACAGTGTCTCGCCAAAGTTGTTTGTATTCTTCTGTAGTTCTAAAACCTTCTCCCCAGAAAAAGAAATCACCATTCATTTCGTGCCAAGGTCTAAATAAAACCGGAATAGGATTTCCGTTTGCATCTACCAAACGATTTAAAAGTAGAGCTGCTCTTTCTAAACGTTTTATAAAAGACTCTCTAAATTGTCCCCCTTCTAAAAGCGATGTTACTATACCATTAAAATTTCTTCTATCTCCTAATAAACTAAAACCATTTGGATTTGCATAATGCCAACTTATGGTAATTATGCTTCCGTTTTCATGTGCTTGTATTACTTTTTCTGCAAATTGATTGATAAAACCCTCTAAGAAACTTCCTTCTGGTTGTAAACCTATCAATTCTAAATCGAAACCAGCTATAGCTGGATGATCTCCTGTAACCTCAAAAAAATCGTTGTCTAGCTCGTTGGTAACCGGAAAGTTATTACCTGTTCCAAAAGGTTGTTGTTGCCCAAAAGCAATACCCCTTTGTGTTATACCAATTAATTTATCGTATAAATCTCTAGTTTCTTTAGTAATATTTGCATCTGCAAAGGTATTTGGAACAGTAATGTTTGGTGGAAGTCTTTCTGCATTGATATCAAATAAATCTTCTTCTTTAGCACAACTTGAAAAAAGAATTATGGTAGAAAATAATAATAAAATATATTTTTTCATACACATTATGTCGTTTAACATATAATGTTTTTACATTTAGACTAAAAAATGTTATTCTTTTTTTTGTTACCTTTAAGACAAAAGATATTACGCTGTTTATGGCTACTGAATTTTCTTTAGCGTTAGAAATTTTTAAAAACCACGCTCTTTCAAAAGAAGAGATAGCATATATTAATGCTAAGTTTGAAAAAATTGAGTTAGTAAAAGGAGATATTCTTTTGCATCCTGAAATGCCTGTAAATCATCAATATTATGTTTATAGTGGTTGTTTACGTTCTTATTTTATTGATAATTCTGGAAAAGAAAGTACCATACAATTTGCTATAAATGATTGGTGGATTAGTGATTATACTTCTTTTTTTACAACAGAAAAATCTATAATGTGCATAGAATGTATTAAAGATGCTCAGATTTTTAAAATTTCTAAATCAGATAATGAAGATTTATTTAGAACAGTACCCGGGGTAGAATCTTTTTTTAGAGTAAAGTTAGAAAAAGCTTTTGCTAGCTTTCAAAAAAGAATTTTAGAACACCTAACACTTTCTGCTAAAGACAGGTATACTAAATTTATTACCAATTACCCAGATATAGAACAACATGTAAAAAATTATCATATTGCGTCTTATTTAGGTATTACTAATGAGAGTTTGAGTAGAATTCGTAAGTTAAATTCATAAAAGTTATTTCTTATCATAGGTCATTTTTTTTACCTTAAAATTCATTTTTCTTTGTACCAGAAAATTCATAAAATAGAAAATATATAAAAGTTTGTCCCCCAATCTAATTTTCCAAATATGTTTTAAAAGCGCAAGTAACTTCTTGCGCTTTTATGTTTTTATAACTAAAAACTCTTTAAAGTAAAACCTAAGGTTAAAAATTGATCTTGCTGTTTTTGATTTTGCATGACTAAGCTCTCAAAAGTATGTAGGTAATTAGTTTTAAAACTTAAAAATTTAAAAACAGGAAATTCTAATCCAATATCTGCTTGCCAACGGTAATTACTATTTTCTTGTAGAGAAGGCTGTACATAACTTTCGTGTGTAATGACCATCTTTTTTTTAAATAAATGATACTTTCCGTTTACCCAAATAGTACCTCGCAATGTATTAATCGTTTCTTTGCCGTTAAATTCGGTAAGATTAAATCTTGTGTTTGTAAAGTTTGTACTTTCATATTCGCTGGTTAAAGAAATTTTTAACCATTTTTTATCTCCATCTATAATTTGATAGGTAATACCTGCTCCGATCAAATACCGGATATCAATTTCTCGCCTAAAATTGGTGCTCACAAAACTTAATACTAACGGATATATTTTTCTATCAGGATTTAAATACAGAAAATTTAAACTCAAAAAATCTTCATCTGCTTTATCGCCCCCAAAAGCTTGATAAACATAAGAATTCTGTGTTTTAAAAACCCAGTTTTTTAAAGGTACTACACTAAGGTCTGCCTTAGTTCTAAAAATTAAAGTCTCCACATTTCCTGCTTGCCAAAAACCAGTTAGTGCTAACTTTGCTTTTACTTTTAGTGTATCACTTTCATTAAGTTGCGCGAATAAAAATGTAGGCACAAACAAAAAACAAAAAAAGAGTTGCTTCATTTTATTCCATTATAAATGAATTACAAAAATAAATCTTTAGGGTATTTTCTTTATTAAATTAAACACTACAAAAACCAAACATAAAATAAAAATAGGCCCATTTTTATTAGCAGTAAATAAGTTCTGTTTTATTGGAATAGACTTATTTTTGTATGATGCAAAAATCAATTTCTTTTAAAAATGCAACGGTTTCTTTTTCTGATATTGGCAAAGGTACCGCAGTTGTTTTACTACATGGGTTTTTAGAAAATGCTACAATGTGGAATGCACTAATACCCAATCTTTCAAAAAGAAATAGAGTGATTGCAATTGATTTATTGGGTCATGGGAAATCGAGTTGTTTTGGTTATGTACATACTATGGAATTGTATGCAGAAGCTGTAGAGGCAATTTTGAAACATCTAAGAATTAGAAAATACATTATAGTTGGGCATTCTTTAGGAGGTTACATTGCTTTAGCTCTTGCGGAAAAAAATCCTCAAAAAATAAAGGGTTTTTGTTTAATGAATTCTACTGCTTTTGCAGATGATGAACAACGTAAAGCATTGCGTTTGCGTGCAAATAAAATGGTGCAACAAAACTTTAATAATATGGTGCGCATGTCTTTTGTTAACTTATTTGGTAACGCTAGTAAAACCACGTTTAAAAAAGAGGTTGATTTAGCACTTAGAGAAGCGTTACAAACTCCAATTCAGGGTTATATTGCGGCAAACGAAGGAATGCGAATTCGCAAACAAAGAACTCATGTTTTAATCGAAAACGGTTTTAACAAACTGTTTATTATTGGCAAAAAAGATCCTGTTTTACTTGCTGAAAAGTCAATTTTAGAAGCGCAACAAACCAATTCGGAATTTGTAGTTTTAAACGGTGGCCATATGAGCCATATTGAAAATAGGGACGAGTTAATTGCTGTTTTAAAAGGATTTTTGAGTAAAATTTAATTTTCTATAAAAACCAAATTTTATGCTTCTTGTTTAATCGATTGACTTTCATAAAAATTTCAGTTACTTTCGTCTAGCTGCTTCTTTTATAAAAAAGTAAAATCTAATCATTTAAAGAAAGAATTAAAATGGACAAAAAACGAAGAGATATTTTAAAAAGTTTTGCAATTGCACCCTTATTATTAAGTTCTAAACCTGTTTTAGCAAGTCCGTTTTTTTCAGATCCTTTATTAGAAACAAAAACAACCAATAAAGTAAAGTTTAGTGTAAATGCATATACATTTAATGACTTGCTTAGAAGTGGTAAGATGAACTTCTATGACATGATGAAATTTGCTTCAGATTTAGGTCTAGATGCGGTTGATCTAACAGGCTATTATTTTTCTACGTATCCAAATATACCTGACAATGCAACATTGTTTCAACTTAAAAAAAGAGCATTAGAATTAGGGCTAAATATTACTTGGACTGGTGTTAGAAACAGTTTTATAACAGGAGATAAAGCTTCTAGAACGTCTGATATAACATTAATAAAAGATTGGTTAGAAGTATCTGCTAAACTTGGTGCTTCAATTATGAGAGTTTTTCCTGGTTTTGGAAAACACACAGGATTTTCTAAAGAAGAAGTTAAAGAATGGATGGTAACCGATTTTAAAGAATGTGCTAAATATGCCGAAGAAACAGGGGTACTTTTAGGAATGCAACATCATAACGAATTTTTATATAAAGCAGACGAAGTGCTAGACATTTTACAAAGAGTAGATTCTGAGTGGTTCGGCTTAATACTAGATGTTGGTAGCTTAAGAAGAGGAAATCCTTATGAAGAAATTAAAAAATTAGCACCTTATGCCAATTACTGGTTTCTTAAAGAATTAGTCTATGTAAACGGTGTTCCAGAACAAGTAAATATGAAAAAAATAGCCACAATCTTAAAAGAGACAAACTACAAAGGGTATGTTTCTTTTGAAAGCTTAACCGAAGGAGATCCAAAACAAATTGTTACTCGTATGTTTACCGACTTTAAGA
>CAYPHE010000172.1:4173-5866 GCA_964410075.1 uncultured Polaribacter sp. | reverse complement strand
AATTATCAGTTAAGTTTTAAAAACAAAATCATGGAAAAAATGTATTTTCGCAGTTCAATTTTTATACCTAGATGAGCATCCAAAATACCATAGAAAATAAAGTAAAAGAAGCTTTTAAAAGTTTGTATGATATTGAAATTCCTTCAGTAGAATTTCAAGCAACTAGAAAAGAGTTCGATGGAGATATTACTGTTGTTGTTTTTCCAATGCTTCGCTACAAAAAAGGAAATCCTGTTCAAATAGGAACCGATTTAGGTGAATTCTTAACGGAAAATATAGAAGAAATTACCAGTTTTAATGTAGTAAAAGGGTTTTTAAATTTGGTTATTGCAGATAGTTATTACCTTGATTTCTTTACTGATATTTATGCAAACGAAGTTTTTGGTTTGGTTTCGCCAAAGGCGGATGAAAAAGCAGTAATGGTCGAATATTCTTCTCCTAATACCAACAAACCACTACACTTAGGGCACGTTCGTAACAACTTATTAGGTTATGCTGTTTCAGAAATTATAAAAGCTTCTGGTAAAAAGGTGTATAAAACCCAAATTATTAACGATAGAGGTATACACATCTGCAAATCTATGGTGGCTTGGCAAAAATTTGGTAATGGAGAAACTCCAACTTCTACTGGTTTAAAAGGAGATAAGTTAGTTGGGAATTATTATGTAAAATTCGACCAAGAATACAAAAAAGAAATCGCTCAGTTAGTAAGTGAAGGAAAAACTGAAGAAGAAGCAAAAAAGGAAGCTCCAATTTTTATTGAAGCTCAAGAAATGCTAAGAAACTGGGAAAACGGTCAACCAGATGTTGTAGCACTTTGGAAAACAATGAATGGTTGGGTTTACAAAGGTTTTGAGGTAACTTATAAAAATTTAGGCGTAGATTTTGACAATCTGTATTACGAAAGCAATACTTATTTGCTCGGTAAAGACGTTATTGAAGAAGGTCTTAAAAAAGGTGTTTTTTACAAAAAAGAAGATGGTTCTGTTTGGTGCGATTTAACAGAAGATGGTTTAGATGAAAAATTAGTATTACGCTCAGATGGTACAGCGGTTTACATGACCCAAGATATCGGAACAGCTATTCAACGTGTAAAAGATTATGCAGATGTAGGCGGAATGGTATATACTGTTGGTAATGAGCAAGATTATCATTTTCAAGTACTGTTTCTAATCTTAAAAAAATTAGGTTTTTCTTGGGCAGAAAATTTGTTTCATTTAAGTTATGGTATGGTAGATTTGCCATCAGGAAAAATGAAATCTAGAGAAGGTACAGTTGTAGATGCAGACGATTTAATGGTAGAAATGGCAACTACAGCAAAAGAAATTTCAGAAGAACTAGGTAAATTAGATGGTTATTCAGAAATTGAAAAAGAAGAGTTGTATAACATAATTGGGCTAGGAGCTTTAAAATATTTTATTTTAAAAGTAGATCCTAAAAAACGTATTTTATTCGATCCTAAATCTTCAGTAGACTTTCAAGGAAATACGGGGCCTTTTATTCAGTATACTTACGCTAGAATTCAATCTATTTTAAGAAAAGCAAATTTTGATTACGCTGTCATATCGAACGAATACAAGATATCTTTACACGAAAAAGAAAAATCGTTGATAAAACAATTAGAGTTATTTCCAGAGAATGTACAATTGGCAGCTACAAATTATTCGCCTGCAATTATTGCTAATTATACTTA
>CAYPHE010000172.1:0-4073 GCA_964410075.1 uncultured Polaribacter sp. | reverse complement strand
TTTTTAGTCGCTTTTTTTCCAACTCTAGGAGAAATTATTGCCATTCAGTTAGGTACGTGGACGTATTATATGCCTTATCAAATTTTAGGAGTTCCTGTGGCTGCAATTATTGCTTTAATAGCAATTCATTCTGTAATTAATTTTATTGTTAATTTTTTATCTAAAAAATTACAAAAAACACAATAGATTGTCTTCTGATTTTCATTTTTTTCAAATAAAAATTACTGCCAAAGCATGCAGAAAATTTTCTAAATATTTACTAAATTTGTCAATTCAGTAAAGCACTATTTCTTTATGAATACTGTTGCTTAAACGTTAAACCAAATATTTAAAAATGAAATACGATATTATAATTATTGGTAGTGGTCCTGGAGGATATGTAACTGCAATTAGAGCATCTCAATTAGGTTTTAAAACTGCTATTGTAGAAAAAGAATCTTTAGGAGGTATCTGTTTAAACTGGGGTTGTATTCCTACCAAAGCGTTATTAAAATCTGCTCAGGTTTACGATTATTTAAAGCATGTAGACGATTATGGTTTAAAAGCTGAAGCAATAGATAAAGACTTTGATGCCGTAATTAAAAGAAGTAGAGGAGTAGCTGATGGAATGAGCAAGGGGGTTCAATTTTTAATGAAAAAAAATAAAATTGACATTATTGATGGTTTTGGAAAAATTAAAACAGGCAAAAAAGTAGACGTTACTGCCTCAGATGGAACGGTTACAGAATACAGTGCTGATAATATAATTATTGCAACAGGAGCTCGTTCTCGTGAATTACCAAACTTACCTCAAGATGGTGAAAAAGTTATTGGATATAGACAAGCAATGACCTTACCAAAGCAACCAAAATCTATGATAGTAGTTGGTTCTGGTGCAATTGGGGTTGAATTTGCTCATTTTTACAATACAATGGGAACAGAAGTTACCATAGTTGAATATTTACCAAATATTGTTCCTGTAGAAGACAAAGATATTTCTAAACAATTTGAACGCTCTTTTAAGAAATCTGGAATAAAAGTAATGACAAATTCTTCTGTAGAATCTATAGATACTTCTGGAGCAGGTGTTGTTGCCACTGTAAAAACTAAGAAAGGTGAGGAAAAATTAGAAGCAGACATCTTATTATCTGCGGTTGGTATTAAAACAAATATCGAAAATATTGGTTTAGAAGATGTAGGTATTATTACAGATAGAGATAAAATATTAGTAAACGATTACTACCAAACAAATATTCCTGGTTATTATGCTATTGGAGATGTTACTCCTGGGCCAGCATTAGCACACGTTGCTTCTGCAGAAGGAATTACTTGTGTAGAAAAATTAGCAGGTTTACATACAGAAAAAATTGATTACGGAAACATACCTGGTTGTACGTATGCAACTCCAGAAATTGCTTCTGTAGGTATGACAGAGGAAAAAGCGAAAGAGGCTGGTTATGATATTAAAGTTGGTAAGTTTCCTTTTTCTGCATCAGGTAAAGCAAAAGCAGCTGGTACACCAGATGGTTTTGTAAAAGTTATTTTTGATGCCAAGTATGGCGAATGGTTAGGATGTCACATGATTGGTGCAGGTGTAACAGATATGATTGCAGAGGCTGTGTTAGGTAGAAAATTAGAAACTACTGGGCATGAAGTTTTAAAAGCCATTCATCCACACCCAACAATGAGTGAAGCTGTGATGGAAGCTGTTGCTGATGCTTATGATGAAGTAATTCATCTATAATTTATTATTTTTAAAATCGATAAGCGATTAATTTATCGTTTAAAAATTACAATTCAACGAAAAACCGAAGTTAAACACTTCGGTTTTTTTACTTTTAAATTATAATTTTAAAAAATATTCAATGAAAGCAAAATACCAAAGTGTACTAAAATTAGGAGAAGAATTAGCAATTAAAAATGGAGATATAAAAGAAGAAAATGGACAACTTCATATAAAAGGAACAGCAAAAACACCTTATGAAAAAAACTTATTGTGGGATGAAATTAAAAAAGTAGGAGGAGAAAACCCTTCTGATATCACTGCAGATATTTCTGTAGAAGATGATTCTGTTTTTGCATATCATACAGTTGCTAAAGGCGAAACTTTAGGAGGAATAGCAAAACAATATTTTGGTAATGCAATGAAGTACAAAGAAATCTTTGCAGCAAATACAAATATTTTAAAAAATCCAGACGTAATTCATTCTGGTCAAGAGCTAACCATTCCTAACTTATAACTTAAAAATTAAAGAACTTTAAACCGCAAAATACACAATACATTTTGCGGTTTTTATTTTTATTAAAACAACTAAAAGAAGCGATAATTAAAATCTATCTTTGCCAAAATTTTCTACGATGGCAACTTTTTCAGCATTAGGCATAAAAAAAGAGTATATAAAATCAATTAAAGAAATCGGAATTTTAAATCCTTCTGAAATTCAAGAAAAAACGATTCCTGTTTTACTAAAAAAGAAAACCGATTTTATTGGTTTAGCTCAAACAGGCACTGGTAAAACAGCTGCTTTTGGTTTGCCTGTGTTACATCAAATAGATGCTAAAAATGATAATATTCAAGCCTTAATTTTATCGCCAACTAGAGAGTTAGTGCAACAGATAAAAAAACAGTTGTTTAAGTTTACGAAATATAGCGAAGATAGAATTTTTCTAGAAGCTGTTTTTGGTGGTGAAAAAATAGATCGCCAGATGAATAATTTAAAAAGAACAACACATATTGTTGTAGCAACTCCAGGTAGGCTTATAGATTTGATAGAAAGAGGAGCTGTAGATATTAGCCATGTAAAAACTGTTGTTTTAGACGAGGCCGATGAAATGTTGAGTATGGGTTTTAAACAAGATTTGAATAGAATCTTAAAATTTACAACAAAGTTAGATAGAAAAACCTGGTTGTTTTCTGCAACAATGCCAGAAGAAATTAAACGCATTGTAAAAACATATATGGATGCCAATGCACCAAGAGTAGAGATTAATAGAAATACCTTGGTAAATGCAAATATTAGGCATCAGTTTGCAAGAACTACATTAAAAGAAAAAATAGACGATATCATTACTTTTTTAGAAAAAAGAGGAAACGAAAGAGGTATTATTTTTTGTAGAACTAAAGCAGGCGCTCAAAATTTTGCAAAACAATTGCAAGAAGAAGGTTTTTCAATTGCAGCCTTAGAAGGAGACATGCAGCAAAAAGAGCGAGATAAAGTAATGCGTGCTTTTAAAAATGAAAGTTTACAATATTTAATTTCAACAGACGTTTCTGCTCGCGGAATTGATGTAAAAGACCTGTCTTTTGTTATTCATCATCAACTACCAGAACAATTAGAATACTACACACATAGAAGTGGACGAACAGCTAGAGCGGGTAAATCTGGAACTTCATTAGCGTTTATATTACCATCAGAAATTGAAAAAATTCATCAAATTCAGAAAGAGCTAAATATTAAATTTATAGAAGTTACCGTGTAAAATGGAACTTATATACGCATTAGACATTTTAGGAACTTTTGCTTTTGCAATTAGTGGAGCTTTGGTTGCCGCAGATAAAAAGTTAGACCTGTTTGGTGTTGTTATTATTGCTTTTGTTACCGCTGTAGGAGGAGGAATGTTACGAGACATTTTAATTGATGCACATCCAATTAATTGGATTGGGGATTTAAATTACCTGTACACCATTTTTACTGCTGTATTCATAACGTTTTTGTTTAAAAGTAAAATACTGCCATTAAGCAAAACCTTATTTTTATTTGATACGATTGGTTTGGGCGTTTTTACTTTATTAGGTTTGCAAAAAGGATTGTTTTATAATTTACATCCTTTAGTTGCTTTAATTATGGGAATGATTTCTGCTGTTTTTGGAGGTGTTTTACGTGATGTTTTAACAAATAAGGTTCCACTTATTTTTGAAAAAGAAATTTATGCGTCTGCTTGTTTAGTAGGAGGAATAACATATTTAATTTTAAATCAATTCTTATATTCTAAGAATTTAACTTTTGTTATTTCTGCTATTGTAATTGTAAGTATTAGAGTTATAGCTGTTAAATTTAACTTACAATTACCTAAAATAAAAGATGATTTGTTTC
>CAYPHE010000171.1:0-5890 GCA_964410075.1 uncultured Polaribacter sp. | reverse complement strand
CTTTTTCTAGGATTGGTGCGTAAATCAAATGCTCAATTTCATGTGAAAATAATACATCAATATCTTTAGTATTCCAATTTTCACCAAACATATCAAGAATCATTGAGTTATTGTCACATCCTCCAAATATCTGAAAACCTTTAGGATCGAAATAAACCATCCATTTGCCTTGTCCTTTTTGCTCTGTTATTTATTGAACAGCAGTTAAATGGTTTGTAAATAAATGGTTAATATTTACCGAATCTAGAACAGATAATCTAAAAGACATCAAACTATCATGATTTTTTAACAAAGAACGATTCCATTTATAGATTCCATTTGGTTTGAACATTTTTCCTTTTTCATTGCCAAAAATTACCCCAAGACAATTATCAAAAATATATTTGTTGGGTTTGTAACCCTTTTTAAAAATAACAAGACTGTCAAATTGATTTCTAGAATAAGCTAAGATTTGGTGCTTAAATGCATTATAAATAATCATATCTCCAACAGAAATACTATCCTTTATATTTTGTACTTTTTCAATTAGCACAAGAAAATAAAAAAAGGCTAAAAAGAATTACTATAAGTTGTTTCATTTATTTGTAATCGGTTTTAAAATAGTGTTTTAGAATAAATAGACATAAATTAGTTAATTTTCACTTTTAAAAGAAGACCGATTTTCCTTTTTCTCTTTATCAGTAGCAACTTCTCCATCAATATAGTATTCCCATTTTCCAAAACGCTTGCCATCTTTATACTCTCCTGTTTCTTTTAAATTACCATTCAGTTCATAAAACTTAGCAATTCCGTTTGGTTTTCCATTTTTGTAAGTAATTTCTTCAATTAAAACACCTTTATTAGAATATTTACTGCAAACCCCTTCTAACATTCCATTATTGTATGTTGCAAACTCAGTAACCAAACCATCAGGATAATATACGATTTGGTCACCATGAAGCTCTCCGTTTTTATAATTTTCTTCGGATAAAAGTGTCCCATCAGGATAAAAATATTTCCAATTGCCTTCTCTTTTTCTACCATGAAAAATGCCTTCTGTTTCTATTCTTCCTTCTACATCAAAAAACTGAACGAATAAAGAATCGGTACCATCGAAATACGTTTTTATTGCTATTGGGTATTTTGAAGAGTTGATGCTATAAAATTTAAAAACGCCAACCTCTTTGCCGTTTTTAAATTGACCTGTATAACGAATTCGCTTATTCGGATGGTATTTTTTCCAAAGTCCAGTCCGTTTACCATTTTCATTAAACTGATTGTATTTTTGAGCAAAATGATCTTCAACTGAAAAAAAACACAACAATAGTAGCGCTACAGTAAAGCTTCTTTTTATATTTAGCATTCTATAGAAATTTACAGTAAATATAGCAAAATGAGTGTATCTTTTGTAAGACAGTTGCTTGAAAATTTAGGAAATGCAAAAAAAGAAAACAGACAAAAAGTTGCAACTACTATTGTAGAAAATTCTAATTTATTTAAGCATATTGTTACGTTAACTTTTTCTGTTGAAGACGAAATTTCAATTAAAGCTGCTTGGATTTTAGAATGGATCTGTACACACCACAATTTAAATTTTATGTTGCCTCATTTAGATGAATTTACCTCAAAAATAAGTTTGGTAAAATTTGATAGTGCTTTAAGACCATGTGCAAAGATTTGCGCGCATATTGCTTTGGCGTATAATTCTAAAAATAATAACGAATTTAAAACAAATTTGTCATCTAAACATATTGAAGCAATTGTAAGTACAGGTTTTGATTGGTTAATTACTGATCAAAAAATTGCAGTAAAAGCCTATACCATGCAGACTTTGTATGTATTCGGAATAAAAGAAAAGTGGATTCATCCCGAATTAAAACATTTAATAATCAGTAAAATAATCCATCAGAGTAAAGGAACAAAAGCTAGAGGAAAACACATTTTAGAGCTGATTGAAAAACACAATAAATAAAGTATTTAACGCTATAAAAATGTTTATTTTTGTGGCTGGAAATTCAAAAAAAATCATGAGTCTAACACAACTAAATGCCATCTCTCCTATTGATGGTCGTTACAGAAATAAAATTACACCTTTAGCTAACTATTTTTCTGAAGAAGCTTTAATAAAATACCGTGTTTTAGTAGAAATAGAATATTTTATTGCGCTTTGCGAAATTCCATTGCCTCAGTTAAAAAGTTTTGACACCTCTCTTTTTGATGAGTTGCGTAAAATATATACCAACTTTACTGCAGAAGATGCGCAAAAAATTAAAGATATTGAAAAAGTTACCAATCATGATGTAAAAGCGGTTGAGTACTTTATCAAAGAAAAGTTTGATGCTTTACAATTACAAGAATTTAAAGAGTTTATCCACTTCGGATTAACTTCTCAAGATATTAACAATACTGCTATTCCTCTTTCTATAAAAGATGCCATTCAGACGGTATATAATCCTAATTTTACAGAAGTTTTAGAAAAACTAGAAACTTTAGTTATTGAATGGAAAGAAGTTTCTATGTTAGCCAGAACTCACGGTCAACCAGCTTCTCCAACAAGATTAGGTAAAGAAATTGAAGTTTTTGTTGTTCGCTTAAAAGAGCAGTATAACATATTACAATTAACTTTAAACTCTGCAAAATTTGGTGGAGCTACAGGAAATTATAATGCTCATAAAGTTGCATATCCTAATATAGACTGGAAAGAATTTGGAACTAGTTTTGTTGAAAATAAATTAGGTTTAGATCATTCTTTTCCGACAACACAAATAGAGCATTACGATAATATGGCAGCTTTATTTGATGCTATGAAACGTATTAATACCATAATTATAGATTTAGATAGAGATTTCTGGACCTATGTTTCTATGGACTATTTCAAGCAAAAAATTAAAAAAGGAGAAGTTGGTTCTTCTGCAATGCCACATAAAGTAAATCCTATTGATTTTGAAAACTCAGAAGGAAACCTAGGTATTGCTAATGCAATTTTTGAACACCTTTCTGCCAAACTACCAATTTCTCGTTTACAACGCGATTTAACAGATAGTACGGTATTAAGAAATGTTGGTGTTCCTTTTGGGCACACTATTATTGCATTTACTTCTACCTTAAAAGGATTGAATAAATTATTATTAAACGAAGAGAAATTTGAGCAAGACTTAGAAAATAACTGGGCAGTTGTTGCAGAAGCTATTCAAACGATTTTACGCCGAGAAGCGTATCCAAATCCTTATGAAGCTTTAAAAGGTTTAACAAGAACTAATGCTAAAATAAACCAAGAGTCTATTGCTAACTTTATAGATACTTTAGCTGTTTCTGATACTATTAAAACAGAGTTAAAAGCAATTACACCAGCTAATTATACTGGTATCTAGTTTTTATACTTTCTTTATAAAGAATAAAACACCTAAGAGGTTTCAACAACTTTTTAGGTGTTTTTTTGTTGGTTTTATATTAAAACTACAATTCATCCTAAAAAAATTACAGTTCGGTTTCTTTCAATTTTTTAAACTCAATTGCAGATAGATATTTGTACCATAATTAATCATTAACACAAATATTATGAAACTTATTTTATCAATTATCGCAGCAACAATATTGTTTGTAAACCAATCAATCAATGCACAATCAAAAACAATTACTGCAACAGTAATAAATGCAACTTCAAACGAAGGAAAAGTAGCTTTTGCCTTATATAACAAAACTACTTTTATGAAAAAACCTATTCAATCAAAAAAAGCAACGATAGAAAATGGTAAAAGCACAGTAACTTTTAAAGATCTTGAACCTGGAGAATACTCGATAGTTTGCTATCACGATAAAAACAGTAACGGCAAAATGGATTTTGAGCCAAACGGAATGCCAAAAGAAGACTACGGAGCATCTAACAACGTAATGAATTTTGGTCCTCCACAGTATGAAGATTCAAAATTTATAGTTTCAGATAAAAATGTATCTTTAAATATCAAATTTTAGAAATATATAATGAAAAGTAGAGCAGATATTTTTTCGCCTAAAGAATTAAAAAGTGGTTTTTTTCTTGCCTTAAAAATTACTTTAATCTGTGGAGTTTTCTTCTACACAGTTGGAGGCGGCAATTACACCATTAAAGGTTTATTTATTTCCTTAGGAATATCTGCAATGTATACTTTTGGTTTAGGTTTTGGTCAAGGTCTTTTAAATGACTATTTAAGTACAAAATGGGATTGGGTAAAACAAACAAACTTAAGAGTTTGGGGAGGAATAATAGCTACAATTTTATATACTGTTCCTGCCATTTTTATAATTCATTATGTACTTTTTATAAAAATCAAAGGGTATAACATAGACATTTTTTTCAAATACCCTATGATATGGACTCACCTGTTTTGGATGGTATTTTCTTTTGGTATTTCTTCTTTCTTGCATGCTAGAGGTTTTATGTTAGAATGGAAAAAAGCCGCAACACAAGAAACTACAAAACAAGAAATTGTAGCCAAAACAGAAACTGCAAAGTTCGAGTCTCTAAAAAATCAATTAGATCCACATTTTTTATTTAATAGTTTAAATGTTTTAACAAGTTTAATTGGAGAAAACCCTAATCTGGCAGAAAAGTTTACTACAAAACTTTCCAAAATATATAGATATGTTTTAGAACAACGTAATAAAGATTTAGTTCCGGTTCATGAAGAATTAAACTTTGCAAAAATTTATATGCAATTGTTAGGTATGCGATTTGAAGACGCTATAGAATTTAATATTCCAGATACTATTAGCAATAGTGAATTAAAAATTGTGCCCCTTTCTTTACAGCTCTTACTAGAAAACGCGGTAAAACATAACGTAGTTTCTTCTTCTAAACCATTATGCATAAAAATTTACGAAGAAAACAACTATTTAATTATAGAAAATAATATAAACCCTAAAGAAGCTATTGGCAAAAGCACCAAAGTTGGTTTGCAAAATATTGCAGACAGGTATGGCTTAATAACAGAACAAAACGTTTTAATTGAAAACAACAACAAAATTTTTAAAGTGAGTTTACCACTTTTAACACAAATACAAAATATTATGAACACTCAAGATAATTACGACAGCAAATACGAAAAAGCACTAGATAAAGTAGAAAAACTAAAGGAATTTTACCAGAATTTAATATCCTACTGTTTTGTTATCCCTTTTTTAATTTTTATAAACCTAAGATTTTCCCCAAATTTTCAATGGTTTTGGTTTCCATTATTTGGTTGGGGATTTGGATTAGTAATGCATGGTCTAAACGTTTACAATTTTAGTATATTATTAGGCAAAAACTGGGAAGAGAAAAAAATTAATGAATTAATGAATAAAGATAAATTCTAATAAATAACAAATTAAAAAACAACTATTATGAAAACTAATAATATAGAAAATCAAAAATACATAAGAGCACAAAAAAAAGTAAAAAAAATTAAAGGATTCTATTCTCATTTAATCGTTTTTATAATTATAAACTTATTTTTAAGCGGATTCACAATTTATGGATATATGGATAGAGGTTATGAGTTTACAGAAGCAATAACAAAATTTGGAGTCTATTCAACTGCTTTTTTTTGGGGCATTGGTCTATTTTTCCACTGGATGGGTGTTTTCGGTTTCAAAAGTCTATTTTCAAGTAATTGGGAAGAAAGAAAAATTAAAGAATATATGGATAGCAATTAGCAATTAGCAATTAGCAATTAGCAATTAGCAATTAGCAATTAGCAAAATTTATGATTTACAACTTTAATTAGATTAAAATTTAAACGTTTTTCTAAAAACTTTTAAACAATTTAACTTTTCAACTTTGAAACTTTGAAACTCTGCAACTTTGAAACTTTCAAACTTTTTTACTTTACAACTTAAAAACTTTAAAAATCTGAAACTTAAGAAATGAACGTATTAATTATAGAAGATGAAA
>CAYPHE010000170.1:0-5896 GCA_964410075.1 uncultured Polaribacter sp. | reverse complement strand
AAACTTGGTCCTTGCAACATTCCATCTTTAGAAATATCTGTACAAATTACATATTCAATTGCTTTTTCTTGGTATGCTTTTATAAACGGAATTAAAGCTAAACTACTTTCTTCTTGCCATCCATTAGTTGCTATTTTTCCTCCAGAATTATCTGGATAAAAATCAGCGCCTAAAATAATTTTTTCTGCACCAAAAGTTGAAATCCATTTTTCGAATATTGTTGGATTTTTTACAGCAATGCTTCCTCCTGTAATTTGGTTTGCTCCAGAATTAAAAGCAATTTCTAAATCAGCATCTGATTTTAAACCTCCACCAAAATCAACTTTTAAATTGGTTTTACTGGTAATAGCTTCTAAAACTTTATAATTGATGATTTTACTAGCTTTTGCACCATCTAAATCTACAACATGCAAATATTCAATACCTGCATCTTCAAATTGTTTGGCAACTTCTATGGGGTTTTCGTTATAAATCTTTTTTGTATTGTAATCGCCTTTTGTTAAACGAACACACTTTCCTTCTATAATGTCTATGGCTGGTATTATTCTCATTTCTTTAGCTTTTGGCTTTTAGCAAACTGCTAAAAGCAATAATTCTATAAATTCAAAAAGTTATGTAAAATCTTACTTCCTTCCAATCCACTTTTCTCTGGATGAAATTGAGTTCCATAAAAGTTGTCTTTTTGCAAAGCGGATGCATACTCAATTTCATAATCTGTTTTGGCAATCATTTCGTCGCATTTTTCAGCATAAAAGCTATGTACCAAATACATAAATTCGTTTTCTTTTATATCTTTAAATAATGGTGATTTTAAGTTAGAAATCACATTCCACCCCATTTGAGGAACTTTTACATTATTAGAAAAACGTTTTACATCAACATTAAAAATACCTAATCCTTTGGTACTGCCTTCTTCAGAAAAATTACACATTAGTTGCATGCCTAAACAAATGCCCAAAACAGGCTGTTTTAAAGTAGGTATTATTTTATCTAGACCACTTTCTTGTAATTTTTTCATTGCAGAACTCGCTTCTCCAACTCCTGGGAAAATAACCTTATCAGCCGCTCTTATTTCATCAATATTATTAGATAAAACAGCTTCTACCCCTAAACGTTTAAAAGCAAATTGAATACTTTTTATGTTTCCTGCTCCGTAATTTATAATTACTAGTTTCATTTATTATTGGTTTTTGGTTGATGGTTTTTGGTCGATGGTCTAAATCTACCAACAACTAAAACGATTAACTATCAACTAAAGAAGACCTTTTGTTGATGGTAAAAACATGTTATTTGTATCACGCTTTATAGCCATTTTCATCGCTTTTGCAAAAGCCTTAAAAATACCTTCTATTTTATGATGCTCATTAACACCTTCTGCTTTTACATTTAAATTACACTTGGCACCGTCTGTAAACGATTTAAATAAGTGATAAAACATTTCTGTTGGCATATCCCCTATTTTTTCTCGTTTAAACTCAGCATCCCATTCTAACCAGTTCCTTCCTCCAAAATCTACTGCTACTTGAGCCAAACAGTCGTCCATTGGCAAGCAGAAACCATAACGTTCTATACCTAATTTATTTCCTAATGCTTTGTTGAATAATTCACCAAAAGCAATCATAGTATCTTCTATCGTATGGTGTTCATCAACTTCTAAATCGCCATTAACCTTTATGGTTAAATCCATTGCTCCATGTCTACCAATTTGGTCTAACATGTGGTCAAAGAATTTTAAACCTGTATCAATATCATTTTTACCAGAACCGTCTAAATTTAATTTGATGTAAATTTTAGTTTCATTGGTATTTCTAGTAATTTCTGCAACTCTATCTTTTAATTTTAAAAACTCATAAATTTCTTTCCAGTCGGTAGATGTTAATGCAATACATTTTAAAATTTCTTGCTGATTAGATTCAATTTCATCAGCTCCTAATTCTGGATTTTCAGACAGGTAAATTCCTTTAGCTCCCAAATTTTTTGCCAATTCCATATCGGTGATTCGATCACCTAAAACAAAAGAGTTTTCTAGATCATACTCTTCAGAAAAATATTTAGTCAACAAACCTGTTCTTGGTTTACGAGTTGCTGCATTCTCATGCGGAAATGTTTTATCAATACAAACTTCAGAAAATACAACACCTTCTTTTTCGAAAGCACTAATAACTTTATTTTGAGCAGGCCAAAAGGTTTCTTCTGGAAAAGAATCGGTACCTAAACCATCTTGATTGGTTACCATTACCAATTCAAAATCTAGTTCTGAGGCAATTCTAGCCATATATTGAAATACTTTCGGGTAGTATTCTAATTTCTCTAAACTATCTAGTTGATAATCTACAGGTGGTTCTAAAACTAAGGTTCCATCTCTATCTATAAATAATACTTTTTTCATGATAAAAGCCCATCCTAACCTTCCCAAAGGGAAGGAATTCTTACTCGGGTTTGTAAGAATTTTATTTTCAAATGTCCATTTCGAAATTAGCTCTTTAGGCAATAAAGAAATCTTATTTTGAAATCTCTACTCATCTTTTGTTAAAAATGACATTTGTATTTTTTAATTAATTTCGTTTAAAGCGTTTAATAATCTTTCATTTTCAACACTTGTTCCTATAGTAAAACGCAAGGTATTTTCGCATAGTGGTTGTGTGGTTCTATTACGCACCACAATACCTTTTCCTACCAATTGATTGTAACGCTTTGTAGCATCATCTACCTTTACTAAAACAAAATTACAATCTGTTGGGTAAATTGTTTCGATAAAATTGATTTTTTCTAAATCAGCAAGTAACTGATTTCGTTCTGTTTTTATTTTGGCAACTTCCTGTTTAACTGCATTTATCTTTTTAAGACGTTCTATTGCTTTTTGTTGCGTAAGTTCGTTTACGTTATAAGGAGGTTTTATTTTATTTAAAACCTTAATAATTGCTGATGATGCGTAACAAACTCCTAAACGGATTCCTGCTAAACCATAGGCTTTAGAGAGCGTTTGAGTTATAATTAAATTTGGAAATTCTTCCAAACGCTCTAACCAACTTTTTTCTTCTGAAAAATCGATATACGCTTCATCAATAACTACTAATCCATTAAAATTTTGTAGCAATTCCTCTATCTTTTCTTTAGAAAAACTGTTTCCCGATGGGTTGTTAGGTGAGCATAAAAATAACAATTTGCTATTTTCATCAGCTTGCTGTAAAATTTCATTAACCTTAGGCTGAAAACTATCTGTTAATAAAACTTTTCTATTTTCGATGACATTGATATTTGCCAACACACTATACATCCCGTAAGTTGGTGGAAGCGTAATAATATTATCATATTTTGGTTCGCAAAAAGCTCTAAAAATTAAGTCTAAAACCTCATCACTACCATTACCCAATAAAATATTTTCTTTTGCAACTCCTTTAATTTCTGAAAGTAAATCTTTAACGCTATTTTGTTGTGGATCTGGATAACGGTTTACTCCATTTTCAAAAGGGTTCTCATTGGCATCTAAAAAAACCATTTCCTCAGATGTTGCATCTTTATATTCATCTCTTGCAGACGAATAAGGTTTTAGTGTTTTTACGTTTTCTCTTATGAGACTATTTAAATTAAATTTTTTCATTTTATCTGTCATTCCTGCTCAGGCAGGAATCTAATTTCACTTATTATGGATTCCCATTTTAATGGGGATGACATCTGTTTGCTTATAAATCTTTTAAACGAATAGTAACCGCATTTTTATGCGCTTCTAACCCTTCTGCAGCTGCCATTAGTTCTACAGCGTTTCCAATAGTTTGTATCCCTTCTTTAGAAATTTCTTGAAAAGTAATACTCTTTAAAAAGCTATCTAAATTTACACCGGAGTACGCTTTACTAAATCCGTTTGTGGGTAATGTATGATTGGTTCCCGAAGCATAATCTCCAGCACTTTCTGGTGTATAGTTTCCAATAAAAACAGAGCCTGCATTTTCAATATTATCTACATATAAACTATTATTAGCTGTAGCTACTATAAAATGTTCTGGTCCGTATTCGTTAATTAAATCAAGAGCTATTTCATCATTTTTTACAAGAATGGCTACCGAATTTTCTATGGCTTTTTCAGCAATTTTAACTCTGGGTAATACAGCTATTTGCTCGTTAACTTCTTTAACGACATCATCTATAAAATCTGACGACGTTGAAACCAAAATTACTTGACTATCTACACCGTGTTCTGCCTGACTTAACAAATCTGAAGCTACATAACTAGGTTTGGTAGTTTTATCTGCAACAACTAGTAATTCGCTAGGTCCTGCAGGCATATCAATAGCTACACCATATTTTGTTGCTATTTGTTTTGCTACAGTTACATACTGATTACCTGGTCCAAATATTTTATACACTTGAGGAATAGTTGACGTTCCAAAAGTTAGTCCAGCAACTGCTTGAATTCCGCCAACTTTTATAATTTTAGTTACACCACATAAATTGGCTGTAAATAAAATTGCTGGATGAATTTTACCTGACGCATTTGGAGGAGAACATAATACTATTTCTTTGCAACCAGCAATTTGTGCAGGAATAGCTAACATTAAAACGGTTGAAAAAAGTGGAGCTGTACCACCTGGAATATACAAACCAACTTTTTGAATTGGACGTTTTTCCTGCCAACATTCAACTCCATTGGTTGTTGCTACCTTAATTTTTTCTGTTTTTTGTGCTAGATGAAAAGCAGTAATGTTTTTATTTGCTAAAATAATAGCAGCTTTTAATTCATCTGAAATACTATTTTTAGCTTCTTTAATCTCTTGTTCTGAAACAATAGTATCTTCTAAAGTAACTCCATCAAATTTTTCAGTATAATTTTTTATCGCTTTGTCACCATTTTCTTGAACATCCAAAAAAATTGCTTTAACAGTAGCTTCAATATCCTCAACTGTTTTTGTTGGTCTTTTTAAAATTGATTTCCAATCTTTTTTGTCTGGATATGATATTTTCTTCATCTATTCACTTGTTAATCTATCCTGAATTAAATTCAGGTTATTTTTTATTTAAATGCTGAAATCTAATTTAACTAGAGTACCATTTTTTCAATTGGACAAACTAAAATACCTTCTGCCCCATTTGCTTTTAACTCATCAATTATTTCCCAAAACTGGTTCTTACTAATAACGGTATGAACAGAACTCCACCCTTTTTCTGCCAATGGCAAAACAGTTGGGCTGCGCATACCTGGCAACAATTCTAAGATTTTATTTAACTTGTCATTAGGTGCATTCAATAAAATATATTTTGATGCTCTTCCTCTTAAAACAGATTGAATTCTAAACTGAATTTTGTTTAAAATTGCTTTCCTTTCTTCGTCTAATTTTGGAGAAACAGCTAAAACAGCTTCTGATTTTAATAAAACTTCTATTTCTTTTAAACCATTTTTAAACAATGTACTTCCACTAGAAACAATATCACAAATACCGTCTGCTAAACCAATATTTGGAGCAATTTCTACAGATCCATTAATTTTATGTAACTGAGCTTCTATATTTTGTTTTTGTAAAAATTGTTTTACAGTTTCTGGATAAGAAGTTGCAATACGTTTTCCGTTTAAATCTTTTAAAGAAGTGGCGGTAGATTCTTTAGGTACTGCAATAGAAACTTTACATTTAGAGAAACCTAAACGTTCTACAAACTCTAAATCGTTTCCTTTTTCTACTAAAACATTCTCTCCAATAATAGCTACATCTACTACACCGTCTCTTAAATATTGTGGAATATCTCCATTTCGTAAATAAAATACTTCTACAGGAAAATCTCTAGCTGCTGCTTTTAACTGATCTTTTCCATTATCAATAGAAATACCAATATCTTTTAAGATTCTCATAGAATCTTCATTTAATCTTCCTGATTTTTGTACTGCAATTCTTAAGTTACTCATTTT
>CAYPHE010000169.1:0-5902 GCA_964410075.1 uncultured Polaribacter sp. | reverse complement strand
TCTAAAAACGAAAAAGAAACTTTCGAAACAAAAGCAAAAGACTACCAAAATAAAGCAATGCTTATTTTAAAGAAAGTTGAAAAAGGAGCATTATCTGCAGAAGAGGGAGATCGTTTGGCTACGCAAGCTTTGGTAAAGAAATCTGAAAATGATGAGCATGTAAAACGAACCACGACAGAGGTTGAAAAATTATCTGCATCGGTTTCTAAATTAGAAACTAATGTAAATACTCTAAAAAGTAATATTAGCAAGTGGGAAAACGAACTAAGAACTTTAAACGCAAGAGTAAAAGTATCTAATGCTACTAAAAATTTAAACAAGCAAATGGCTTCTATAGATAGCTCTAGCACAGTTAATATGTTAGAAAAAATGAAGCAAAAAGTTGCAGAAGAAGAAAGTTTAGCAGAAGCTTATGGAGATATTGCTTCTGAAGCAAAAAGTATTGATGAAGAAATTGATAAAGCACTAGACGGAACAACTTCAAATGCAGAAAGCGATTTAGAACAGTTGAAAAAGAAAATGGGACTTTAAGATTTATTATATTAAAAATTAATGAATTTTAAACTAACTTGAGTTCGACTTAAAACACAATGCTAAAAAAGCTGTCAAATTGAGTGGTTTTTAGAAGTGAAATGGATAAAAATTCATTTGTCTTCGATACGATTTTCTATCAAAAATCACTCAGACCGACATGAATTTTCTTAGGTCGAACTCATGTTATTTACGATTTTAGTTTTTTAAAACTAAAAAAGCTATATTAAACTCACGCTGTTTTCAAACAAATTCATGAATTTCTGATAAACAGCGTAAATTTTCATCACCAAACCTACTTACAAATTAAATAATGGGACTATTTGATTTTTTAAAAAAGAAAGAAGAAAGGCATTTTGACCCTGTAAATATTACAGTTAGAGATCTTGGAAAAGGATATATTTTTGAATACGAAGCAGAATCTTGGACAGTAATTGCTGTTTTCGAATACGATTGGGGCGAAAATTATTTTACTAGAGAGTTTGTAATTAAAAACGGAGAAAAAGAAAAGTTTTTACACATAGAAGAAGACGGTGGTTTAACAGTTACTTTATCTGAAAAGTTAAAAATAAGACACTTAGGCGACGCTGTTTTAGACCGAATTGAAGAAAAAGGAAAACCTCCTAAAAAAATCGAATACGAAAATGTTACTTATTATTTAGACGAAAAGTCTTATGGATATAGTAAAGAAATTGATTCCGAAAAATGGGAAGAACTAATTTCGTATGATTATTTAGACAAAAACGAAACCAAAACACTTTGCATAGAACAATATAGCGAAGAAAATTTTGAAGCAAGTATTGGTAAGATAATTAAAGAAACTTCAATTTCTGATATTTTACCTATTGAAGGAAAATAAAAGAAGTTGTTTGAAAATATGTTAACCTGTCATTTCAATTCCATTTTATTTCAATAAAAATGACAAAACTTAGTATTTTTTAGACCACCGCTTTTATTTTGAGTTATTTTTAGAAATCTACTGTAAATCAATTAGAAACATTCTAAAACTAAACAATATATGCTATGGAATTCTTTTTGAATTAAAACGTTTAAAAACAGTACATTTGAATCTATAATAAATTACAATGAAAAAACAAATACCAATACTTTTTCTCGGTGTTTTTCTTTTGTTTACTTCTTGTTTTCAAGAAAGAAGAGAACGCAGCACACAATATAGAACTGAAACCAACAGAACCTATACAAAATCACCAATAGATAATATTATTACTACTTATATCAATGAGCAAAATTATTCTGTATTGCTTGCCGATATGAATTATGATGAATCTAAAAAAAAGTACTACCACAAATACAAAATAATTATAGACAAGTCGAAATCTTCAGAAGAAATAGACGATAAAGATTTTAAAGTAGTTGATACCGATTGGAAAGAAGTTTCGCCTATAATATTTGACCAACACCAGCAAGATTTAGGAATGACCATTCTTTCTAAAGAAAATGGTACCTTAAAAAAGAACAGTGTTCCTGCAGGTTACAACAATTATGTAGGAAATCCAAAATATGGTTCTTGGCAAACAAATAGTAGCGGCAACTCGTTTTGGGTATTTTATGGTAAATATGCAATGTTAAGATCTCTTTTTGGAGGATCTAGATATTACAGAACCGATTACGATTATTACAGAAGAAACACTTACGGAAGAGATTATTACGGTAGAAATAAAAGATACGGAACTTCTACTTACAAAAATACTAGCTCTACATGGGCCTCTAAACCTAGTTCTTTTAAAAACAGAGTCAATCAGAATGTAAAGAAAAGTGCATCTTCTTTAAAGTCTAAAGGATATAGTTCTACTAGAAGTTATGGATCTACAAATAAGACAACTAGAAGTTCAGGTAAATACAATAGTTCAAGTTCTTTTCGCTCTAGAAGTGGCGGATTTGGAAAATAGATTTTAAAGAATTGAATATGGAAAATTTAATAAATATTACAGAATTATTACATTCGTTAGGCTACATTACTACAGGGTTTCTTATCTTTTTAATTGGTAAGTTAGCCTATAAAATTGTTCATTCTAAAATTAATGTAAAAAGCGAATTGGTAGACAAAGACAATTTTGCATTTATATTATCTTATGTTGGTTATTTTATTGGTTTAATAATTATTATTTGCGGAGCTATTGTTGGAGAGAGTTACGATTTTATATCGGACATTATTGCCATTTTTACTTACGGTATTTTAGCCATTCCTTTATTACATATTGCTTCTTGGGTTAGTAACAAATTAATACTGAGAAAGTTTGATATTAGAAAAGAAATTATTGACGATAAAAATGAAGGAACCGGTATTATAGAAGCAGTTATTTACATTGCAAATGGTTTTATTTTATACGGAGCAATAGTTGGAGAATCTGCTAGCTTTTTAGAAGGAATAACTACATTTTTTATCTATTGGATTATTGGAAATAGCATTCTTATTTTAACTTCTAAACTATTTATTACTTGGACTCGTTACGATGTTCATGACGAAATAGAAAAAGACAATGTTGCTGTAGGAATAAGTTTTGCAGGAGCCATTTTAGCAATAGGTATTATAGTTATGAACGCCATTTTAGATCCTTTTTACGATTGGACAACTACCTGCATAGATATTGCTTTACAGACAATTTTAGGAACAGTATTACTACCTATAATGCGTGTTTTTGCAGATAAAATATTATTGCCTGGTAGAAATTTAACAGACGAAATTGTCAATCAAGACAAACCAAATATTGGAGCTGGTCTTATTGAAGCGTTTGCCTATGTTGGTTCTGCAGTTTTAATTGTATGGAGTATTTAAAAAGAAATTCTTTTGTACTAAAACTTGCCATTTTTGCTACTGGTTTTGCGGGTATTGTTGCAGAATATACCTTATCTACTCTAGCAACTTATTTTATTGGAAATTCTATTTTTCAATGGACTATGATTGTTTCTTTAATGCTTTTTTGCATGGGCTTAGGAAGCAGGTTAAGCAAGCTAATTACAAAAAATATTATACAAAGCTTTTTAATTCTTGAAACTTCATTATCGTTAATTGTAGCTTTTTCTTCTGTTCTGGTATACACTTTAGCTTCTATTAGCGAATATTATGGTTTTGTAATTTATTCTTTATGTATGATTGTCGGACTTTTAATTGGATTAGAAATACCTTTAGTAGTTCGTATTAATAAAGAATATCAAGATTTAAAAAGTAACATATCTTCGATACTAGAAAAAGATTATTACGGAAGCCTTTTAGGAGGTGTTTTCTTTGCTTTTATAGGTTTACCAATTTTAGGATTGTCCTACACTCCTTTTATACTTGGTATCATTAATTTTTTAGTTGCTTTAATAGTCTTTTTTAGATTTAAAAGTAAAATTCAGCCTAAACAACTCGTTTTTTTAAAAACCTTGTTATCTTTTGTTTTTGTTTTTTTAATAGTTGGCATAGCTTTTACAGAACCAATAATTCAATGGGGAGAACAAAAAAAATATAAAGACAAAGTTGTTTTTTCTAAACAAACAAAATACCAAAACATTGTTTTGACCGAATGGAAAAACGAACATTGGTTGTACTTAAACGGAAATTTACAGTTTTGTTCTATAGATGAAAAAATGTATCACGAACCTTTGGTACACCCGATTATGCAGATGCATAAAAATCCGCAACGAATACTTATTTTAGGTGGTGGAGATGGATGTGCCGTAAGAGAATTATTAAAATACAAAAGTGTACAACAAATAGACTTGGTAGATTTAGATCCAAATATGACCGATTTGGGAAAAAACAATTCTGTATTATTAGAAATTAACCAAGGAAGTTTAAACGATAAAAAAGTAGCTGTTTTTAATAAAGATGCTTATATTTTTCTAGAAAATAATGTAGGCGATTTTTACGACATTATTATTGCAGATTTACCTGATCCAAGAAATATTGAATTAGGTAGATTATATTCTCACGAATTCTACACACTTTGCAAAAGAAAACTAAGAAATAACGGGTTAATTATTACGCAAGCAGGTAGTCCGTATTATGCAACAAATGCATTTAATTGTATTGACAAGACATTACAATCCGCTGGTTTTAGTACCGTAAAAATGCACAATCAAGTATTATCTATGGGAGAATGGGGCTGGGTATTAGGCGCTAAAAACCCTGTTGCAACTACCAATTTATTAAAAGAAAAATTAAGAAAATTATCTTTTAATAACGTAACCACAAATTGGATTAATAATGAAGCCATGCAGTTAATTACTTCTTTTGGAAAAGATATTGTTTTAATAGATGAAGAAATAGAAATAAACAAAGTACACAATCCTGTATTGTATCAATATTATTTAAACGGTAACTGGGATTTATATTAAATGATGAAAACTCCTTACAAACATACCGCTGCAGCAATATACAATCACCAATTTTGGGTAAAAGAAACAGCCCCAAAAAAACTAAAAGAAGTGCATGATAAATTTCTAAGAGATGCTGGTTTTACCATAATTACCTTTAATGAACATTATTTTGAAGAACAAGGTTACACTTGCTTTTGGTTACTAGGAGAAAGTCACTTGGCCATTCACACATTTCCTGAAAGTAAAAAAAGCTATATTGAATTGAGTAGTTGTAACAAAGAAAAGTTGGATGATTTTATTGAAAAAACAAAAAGCAGCAACTTGTAATTATGAAAAATAAAGTAAGGCACTTCATCAATAATAATAAATATTTTATACAATTTATTTATGCATTAATCATACTAAATATTATTGCGTTAATTCTTGAATCTTATCAAGAAATAAACAATAGATTTCATGCTATTTTTTATTATTTCGAAGTCTTTTCGGTAATTATTTTTACAATTGAATACATGATTAGAATTTGGGTTTCAGACAAATCTAAAGAAGACAAAAAAGAACGACTTAATTTTGCTTTTTCTACAATGGGCATTATTGATCTTATTGCAATTCTTCCTTTTTACCTTCCTTTTATATTTCCTTTTGATTTACGTATTGTAAGAATTATGCGTTTGTTTAGATTGCTACGCATATTTAAGTTGAGCAGATATTCCAAATCCTTAAAAACTATTAGATATATCTTTAAAGAAATTAAAGGAGAACTTTCTATAACCGTATTTGTAACCTTTGTTTTAATGTTATTATCATCTACATTAATGTATTACATAGAGCATGATGACCAACCTGAACAATTTGCAAGTATTGGCGATTCTTTTTGGTGGGCAGTAGCCACACTAACCACTGTTGGTTATGGTGATGTATACCCTGTTACTGCTCTAGGAAAACTACTTAGTGGTATAATTGCTTTAATTGGTATTGGTTTTGTTGCATTACCCACAGGAATTATAAGTTCTGCTTTTATTGAAAAAATTCAGAAAGACAAAAAAGA
>CAYPHE010000168.1:0-5938 GCA_964410075.1 uncultured Polaribacter sp. | reverse complement strand
AACTGTTCACTTTCATAATGCCCAATATCCACCAAAAGTATCTTTTCTTCGGCCTTAAAAAAGTCATGATACTTAAAATCTGCACTTACATAAGCATCTGCACCAGCATATTTGGCATTTTCTATAGCAAAACTACCAGAGCCACCTAAAACGGCCACTTTTTTTATTTTCTTATTTGTAAGTGCCGAGTGTCTAACGCAATCGGTTTTCATAGTTTTTTTTAAATAGTTGAGAAATTCTTTTTCTTCCATTTCGGTAGAAAGTTCGCCAATCATTCCCATTCCAATATATTGATGCACATTTTCTGTAGTAACAACCTCATAAGCTACTTCTTCGTAAGGATGATTTTCCATTAACGCTTTTATAACTTTGCTTTTGTCTTTACTTTCAAAAATAACAGCAATTTTTACCTCGTTTTCTGTGTGTAATTTTCCTTTTTCTCCTAAAGTCGGATTTGCATTTTCGTTAGCCCTAAAAGTTCCTTTTCCTTCTACAGTAAAAGAACACTGTTCATAATTACCAACACTACCTGCATTGGCTGTAAATAATGCTTGTTGTAAACTTTTAGCGTCTTTTTTAGGAACATAGGTTGTTAATTGCTGTAAAATGCCTTTTTTAGGAATTAGAACTTTCGTGTTTTCTAAACCTAAAACCTCTGCAATTTTAGCAGAAACACCTACATTAGAATTGTCTAACGCAGTATGCGTGGCATAAATTGCAATATTATTTTTAATCGCTTTTAAAACAACTCTTTCTACATAATTGTTACCATTTAGTTTTTTTAGTCCACCAAAAATTATTGGATGAAAACTAATAATTAAGTTACAGTTTTTTTCAATGGCTTCATCAACCGTTTTCTCTAAAGTGTCTAAAGTAACAAGTACGTTAGTTACCTCTGTTTCGTAATTTCCAACTAACAAACCAACATTATCAAAATCTTCGGCATATTGTAAAGGAGCTATTTCTTCAATACAATTTGTAATTTCTTTTATTATCATAGAAAGGAATTTGTAACCTCAAATTTAGTATAAATAATGTATTTTTACTTTAATGAAAGTAGTTCGTTTTTTACTTTTTCCATTTGCAATTTTATATGATGTAGTTACTCGGGTTAGAAACTACTTTTTTGATGTAGGCATTTTTAAGCAACATCAATTTAAAATTCCTGTTATTGTAGTTGGTAACTTAAGTGTTGGTGGAACAGGAAAAACACCACAAATAGAATATTTAATTCGTTTGTTAAAAGATGAGTATGAATTAGCTGTTTTAAGCAGAGGCTACAAACGAAAAACCACTAATTTTCTTTTGGTTGATAAAAACCATAAAGCTATAGATGTTGGAGACGAACCTTTGCAATATTTTAAGAAATTTAATAAGATTACTGTAGCCGTTGATACAAATAGAGTTAATGGAATTCATCAACTTCAAAAAAATAATAACCCTGAGATTATTTTATTGGATGATGCTTATCAACATAGAAAAGTAAAAGCTAGTTTTTCTATTCTTTTAACAAAGTATAATGATTTGTTTGTAGATGATTATTTATTGCCAACGGGCAATTTAAGAGAATCTAGAAAAGGAGCGAGTAGGAGTGATTTGATTTTAGTTACAAAATGTCCTGAGAACTTATCTACAGATCAACAAAACATCATCAGTCAAAAATTAGAAAAATACAATAGACCAGTTTTTTTTACTACCATAAAATATGCTTCGCAATTGAAAGGTTTTAAAGAAATTATTCTTAAAGATTTGAAGCACTATACCGTTTTATTAATTACGGGAATAGCAAATCCAAAACCAATGCTTCAATATTTAAATAAGAATCAGGTTAATTTTCAACATTTGCAATTCAACGATCATCATGATTTTTCAGAAAAGGAAATAGTAAATATCAAGCATCAATTTGATAAAATAGAAGCTGAACAAAAAATTATTTTAACGACCGAAAAAGATTTTATGAGGTTAGAAAATCGTTTAGAACAGTTGAGTTATTTACCAATTGAAACAAGTTTTATTAACAAGAAGAAAATTTTTGATAAAAATGTGTTTTCTTTTCTTACTAATTTTAAATAGTTGCTATCAACCAAATGATTACATTGGCATGAATTATGTTTACAAATAGTTATTTATGAGAAAATTAATATTTTACTGCTTGTTTTTTTACTCTATAGTGCTTTTTTCCCAAGAAGAAGTAAAACCATTAAATTGGGAAAAATCGTATAATGTAGCTCTAAAGAAAGCTAAAAAAGAAAAGAAAAAAGTTTTAATTTATTTTACAGGTTCAGACTGGTGTGGACCATGCATAAAGTTAGATAGAGAATTATTTTCAGATCATAAATTTATTGATTTGGCTAAAAGTAATTTTATACTATATAAGGCAGACTTTCCTAGGAATGAAGATTTAGTTGAAGAAAGTGCAAAAGCAGTAAATAAAAAGCTACAAAAAAAATATAAACAAGAATCTTTTCCAACACTTCTATTTGTTAACTATAGAGGCAAAGAAATAGGAAGAAAAAAAGGATATATAATTACAGAATACTATTATCCTTTTTTCAATTCTATCATTCATAAAAAATAAATGCCCGTAAATAAAATTTATTTACAGGCACTTAACGATTTAAATTAAAAGTAGTTCGTTTACTTCTGATTGATAATTCTAAACTCAGTTCTTCTATTTGCTAAATGTTCTGTTTCAGAACAACTAACTCCATCACTACATCTATTTTTTAAACGAGTTTCTCCGTAACCTTTAGCTACAAGTTGTGTAGGGTTAATTCCTTTAGAAATTAAATAATCTGCAACAGCTTTTGCTCTTCTGTCTGATAAATCTTGATTGAAAGATTTAGAACTTCTAGAGTCTGTATGAGAAGCAATTTCTACTGCTACACCATCTTTTAAAATAGGTAATAATCTAGAGTCGATTAAATATTTTGCATCTTTAGTTAACGTTGCACTACCAAGTCTCCAATTGATAGGTAATGGATTGTAAGATATTAATTTACAGTCTACTTCTTTCCAAGAAGTAAGGCCTCCTTTGTCAACTAAAATTTGCTTAACTACAGTTTTGTACTTAGCAGGTACAGTAACTTTTTCTTGCCATGCATCTTTAACGAGTTTAGTTTTTTCTATAGTTGCATATTCAGCAGGAATTACAACTTCTCTAGTTGTAGGAGGAGTTACCATAACTCTCTTTTTAAATGTTTTATTAAAACCAGATACAGGAGATTTTTCTGTACTTGCATCACTTACTAAAGTAGTTAAAGGCACAGTTTCATATTCTGCAGGTATTGGTTTATAACACCAGTATCTACAATCGTCTGGGTTTGGAGATTCACAATCTGGTGCTTTCTCGCTCATTTCCCAAATAGCAGAAGATGGTTTAGTTTCTATTACTTTAGAGTCGTTACCAAAAGAAGCTTTTATTACTTTTAAAGCATTTGCATCTTCCTTAGCAACATAAGAAACTTCTTTAGTTTCCCAAACAGCAGGAACAATCTCTAAACGTTTCCCTTCTTCTTTAATCATTACTCTTTCTGTAACAGTTTTATATGTTGCAGGGTGTGTTATAATTTTATTATACTCTGGATAAATTTCTATTTTTACCTCTTCGTTTTTCCAAACTTCTGGAGTTTTACAACGCACATAACATTTTCCAGGTTCAGGGTTTTCAGGTAAATTTTGAGCTATAAGTTGAGCTCCACAAATCATTAATAAAGTACTTAAAATAATTTTTTTCATCATTTAAAATTTGGTTTTGATTATTTATGTTTCCAATTATTATGACACAAAAATTATTGAAAGTCACAAAAAAATGTTAAGGAATTAATAGTAGAGTTAAAAAGAAAGAAAAAACAAACCCAGTAATTCTAGAAATTACTGGGTTTTAATATTGAGAAAGTGCATAAAACACTTGACTGTATGTTAAGACACTAACTTTTTTGAAAAGTCACTATTATATTTTATTGTAAAATAGGCTTTTAATGATTCCGTCTGAAAGACCAATTTTTGGGACGAATATTTTTCGAGCTCCACTCCATTTCATGGCAGATAAATAAATTTTCGTAGCAGGAATAATAACGTCGGCTCTATCTTGATTTAAACTTAATTCAGAAACACGCTGTTCATAAGTCATTTTCTTTAAAAACTCGTATTGCGCACTTAAATAAATGTAAGAGATAGGTTTGCCTTCGGTTCTACCAGACATTTTAAAAAGTTTGTTAATGTTTCCACCAGAACCAATTAAAGCAATCTTTTTATAATCTGCAGTGTGTTTTTTTATCCATTTTTCAACACTATCAAAAATTTCTTTATTAACCGATTTTTTATTTTTTAACAAACGTACAGTACCCATTTTAAAAGACTTTGAGGTAATAATTTCTCCACGAGAAAATAATGTAAATTCTGTACTACCACCACCAACATCAACATATAAATACGTGCTGTTTCCTTCAATCAATTGATCTAAATCTGTAGAAGAAATAATTGCGGCTTCTTCTTTTCCGCCAATAATATCTATTTTAATTCCTGTAATTTTTTTGATGGTTTTAGCTACTTCTTTTCCGTTTGTAGCCTCTCGCATTGCAGAAGTTGCACAGGCTTTATAACGAATTACACCATGAACGTTCATTAAAAGCTTAAAAGCTTCCATGGCTTTAATCATTCTATTGATGTTATTTTCGCTAATTTCTCCTTCCACAAAAGCATCTGCTCCTAAACGAATAGGCACACGAACTAAAGAAGATTTTTTAAATTGAGGTTCTTTGCCTTCGGCTACAACTACGTTAGCAACCAGCAATCGAATTGCATTAGAACCGATGTCTATGGCTCCGTATTTTTTTACTTCTAACAATCTTATTTATTTATGATTTTTAGGAAATTCTACCATAAAGGTTTTTCCTCTTCTAATATTTTTCCAATGTTTTTCGTCAAATTGAATGCCTATTACACCACAAGTAGTTACATGCGCAATTGGTCTGTCTCCAAATTCGTTTACAAAAGTATTAATTCCGTGGTCATGACTAAATATAATTGCAGAATTAAAACCATCATCTAAAGCATAAACTGTTTTAACCAAATAACCGTCGCTAAAGCTATACAGCTGTTTGTTTATTTGAAGGTTAGCCAAAGGAAAATTTAAATTTTCGCAAAAAATTATAGCAGTGTGTAAAGCTCTGTTTGCACTACTGGAAACAAAAACATCTGGTCTGTCAATATTTTTAGATAAATATTTTGAAACTAAGTGTGCGTCTTTAATTCCGCGCTTTTTCAATGGCCTATCAATATCTTCGATTCCTGAATATTCCCATGAAGATTTTGCATGTCTTACTATATAAAGGGTTTTCATCGCTATTTTATAGTTTTATTGTAAATATAATTATTATGGAGCTAAACGTTCCAGTTTCCAAGAAAAATCTTCTTCTAAGGTATATCTTATTCTGTCGTGTAAACGGTTTGGACGACCTTGCCAAAACTCAATAGAAACGGGTTTAATTAAGTAACCACCCCAGTGTTCTGGTCTTGGAATTTCTTTGTCTTGGTATTCTTTCTCTAAATTTATAATATTGTTTTCTAAAACTTCTCTAGAAGCAACAACGCTACTCTGGTTAGAAGCCCACGCACCAAGTTGACTACCTTTTGGTCTAGATTCAAAATAACCATCAGATAAATTTTCTGCTAGTTTTTCTGCTTTGCCTTTTATAATAATTTGTTGTTCTAAAGCAGGCCAAAAAAAAGACAAACAAATGTTTTGGTTTGCTTCAATTGCTTTTCCTTTTTCAGAATTGTAATTGGTATAAAATATAAAACCTTCCCAAGTAAACTTTTTTAATAAAACAATTCTGTTTTTAGGAAAACCATCTTTACCCACTGTAGCAATGGTCATTGCATTAGTTTCTTCTACTGTTTCCGACTCATCTGCATTTCTAAACCATGTTTGAAA
>CAYPHE010000167.1:0-5956 GCA_964410075.1 uncultured Polaribacter sp. | reverse complement strand
CTACAAAAGAATTAATCTCCGGAGTAGAATCAACTTTTATAGAATTGTCGTCATCACAACTCAACACAAGCATTACTATGCAAATAGCGCAAAGTATCTTTTTGGTAAATGTTTTCATTTTTGCTTTATTTAATTTTAATTGTTTAAACATAGATGTTTTTAATATTAATAAGGTAAAGTTGACTTATTGTGAAAATTTAAAAAACCTAAAATAATTGACTTATTTTGACGATTTAATAAATTTGACACCAACTTAATAACAATATCTCACAAATATATACCTTAGACAAGCATTAACTAATAGACAAAAAAAGCATATACATGGATAATATTACTTAATATTGCTATTTTTAAGTAATAAATTAAAAAATGACGATTTAAGTTTAAATACCTTTTACTTAAATAAAAAAAGTTTGCGTGTTAAATTTTTATTATTTTAAAATCAATAATGTAAACTAACAGAGGTGTTTTTTTAAATTAAACACCTTAATAAGTAACCGTAAATCATTAATCATTAAAACCAAATAATCACACTAAACACATTTTGTGATATTTAACATATAATTTAAATCAACTTTTTAGAAAATGGATGATAACACTTTAAAAAAAGGATTTCTTGGGCAAAAAATTATTGCTTTTCCTAAATCTATTTTAGCTAAAATTAAAAGCAACGCTATTTCAAAAATGTTCTATATTAGTGACTTAGGTTATTACCCTGTTGCAAATAACCATTATAGATCTAGAAAAAAAGGAGCAAAACAATTTATTTTTATCTACTGCACTAAAGGCAAAGGAGAAATTACTATAGGAGACAAAACAACCATTATCAATCCTAATCAATTTTTTATTTTACCTAAAAATACAAAACATACATATAAAGCAGACGATAATGATCCATGGAGTATTTACTGGTTCCATTTTAATGGCTCTTTTTCAGAAGAAATTTACAACCGATACTCTAAAACAGACTACGACTACTATAAAAATATTCCTTTTTCTAAAAGCATTATAGACCAGTTTGACAAAATTTTTGACTTATTTAATAGCAATTATTTATTACATCAGATTGAGTACGCCAATTTATTAAGCCTTAATTTTATAAGCTCTTTTATATACCATGATTTCCAATCTATTAATAAAACACAGCAAAGTGACAATTTAATAGATTCTGTAAAAGGATACTTATTAAATAATTTAGATAAGAATTTTACTTTAGATGAACTTGCCTCAAAGTTTAATTACTCTAAATCATATTTACACACAAAATTTAAAGTAGAAACCGGATATCCAATAATGGTTTTTTTCAACCTAAAAAAAATACAAAAGGCTTGTGAATATTTAAACTATACTGATATGAGTATAAAAGAAATAAGTTATAAAATTGGATTAGATGATCCTTTATATTTTTCTAGAATTTTTAAAAACTTTATGGGTAAATCTCCAAGAAACTACAGACAGAGTAAAGGAAAGTAAAACCTCTAACTGATAAAATAAAAAAAGCCTTACAATAATTGTAAGGCTTTTTTGTAAAGCGTCGGGGTGGCAGGATTCGAACCTGCGACCTCCGCGTCCCAAACGCGGCGCGATAACCGGGCTACGCTACACCCCGAAATAAAATGTAAAAAATAAATTTTACATTTTAAATACAATTTTTGCGGAGAGACAGGGACTCGAACCCTGGCGACCAAAAAGGTCGACAGATTAGCAATCTGCTGCATTACCACTCTGCCACCTCTCCGTTGGGAAATCAAGTAAAATTACTTGATTGAAATTGCGAGTGCAAATGTAAGACTCCAATACAATTTCACAAAATGTTTTATAACTTTTTTTAAGTAAATTTATTCTGGGTATTCTACACGCAAATGATAAATATTCATCAACTTTTTCTTAATCACCTTTTTAACGGTTTCAATTTCCCTAAAAGTAATATCAGAATTTAAAAACTGATTATTATCTATCTGTTTGTTTATAATTTTTTCTATTAACTCATCTATAGAATGAGCTGTTGGTTGTTTTAAACTTTTTGAAGCAGCTTCCGCGGCATCGCACATCATTAAAATAGCTGTTTCCTTAGAAAAAGGAATCGGCCCTTTGTACTGAAATTTTGTAATATCTACCTCTTCATCAGGATTCTCTTTTTTTTCATTCATATAGAAAAAGTAAGTTGTACTGGTTCCGTGATGTGTTCTAATAAAATCGATAATCCTATCTGGTAGGTTGTGTTTTTTTGCTAATTCAATACCTTTAATAACATGATCTGTTATAATTCTAGAACTATCTCTTGGTGATAAATCGTTATGCGGATTTACACCTGTAGATTGATTTTCGGTAAAATATTGCGGATTTAACATCTTACCAATATCATGATACAAAGCACCTGTTCTAACCAACATAGAATTTGCGCCAATTTCATTTGCTGCAGCCTCACTTAAGTTAGCTACCTGCATGGAGTGTTGAAATGTACCTGGTGCTTTTTCATTTAAATCTCTTAAAAGCTTAGTGTTTGTATTCGATAACTCTAACAGCGTAACATCTGAAACCAAACCAAAAACTTTTTCATACATATAAATGATAATAATTGATAAGAATGATAACAATCCATTTGCAGCAAACAGTAAGAAATATTCTAAGTTTAGTTGTGATGCATTTCCTTCTTTAATAATAGAAAATGCAAAATAAGTTATCATATAAATTCCTGTAATTTGCGCAACAGAAATAAATAAATTCGCTCTTTTGTATAATTCTGAAACCGTTAAAATGGTAACAATTCCTGCGATAATGTGTAAATAGATAAACTCAAAACTATTAGGAACAATATAACCTAAAAGCAACACGGTTAACACATGGGTAAATAACCCTAATCGGGCATCAAAAAAAGCTTTTAAAACTATTGGCAATACACTTAAAGGAACAATATATAAGTAATCTGAATTGTATTTAATGATTAGTGTCTGAATTAAAATCATTAAAAAAACATTAAAGAAAATAAACGTTACCTTATTATTGTTTAGAAAAATTTCATTTCTATTTTTCTTTAAGAATAATAGCAACATAAGTAAAGCTAACGCTACCAAAATGGTATATCCAAAAATGATCCAATTATAATTAGAGTCTGTCCAGACTTTAGATTCAGATTCACTTTTAAAAGAGTTTAACATAGCCAACTGTTCTCCTTCTACAATATCTCCTTTTAGGATGATAAGTTCATCTTTAAAAACCTTTCCCTTTGTATAAGAAATGGCGTCTATTTTGCTTTTAATAAACTTTTCAGTTAGTTCGTCATCAAAAGAAACATTGGGCACAACTACTTCCGAAAGAAAATTTAGTAAAATACTCTCTTTATAACTATAAGGTTTTCTTCCTAAACTGTTTTTCAAAATATTTGAAATCTCATCAACCGTAAACAATTGTTTATACAAAACATCTTGAACTTCATTCCCCTTTTTTAAGGCAATCATCTCATCTTTATCGGTTACAATATTTTCGTCGTTGGCTTTTAAAAAACCTATTTTATAAATAGTCTTTAACGTTTTATCTCCTATTCCTTGTAAAGAAGTTAAATCTTGAATAGTAAGCGAATCTGAAACAGACAACTTAGAAAAAAGTGTTTTAAAATTTGTTTTTACTTCTTCTACAACCACTTCGTCATATAAAAAAAACTGACGTGCATTTTTTCGAATTTGTTGTTTTTCTTCTTCAATTTCTTCTGAAGTTTTTTGGATAGCAAAATCAAAAGGAGCATACAAATTATCATACTTCCACAATTGCCCATTTGTAAAATCGTATTTAAACTGCCCTCCTTTAGGAAACAAATAAACAATAGCAACTGTGGTTATCAAAAATAAAATTACCTTATAAATTATGGCATTTTTTTGATATAATTTATTAATGATTGTGCTCATTTATTTACGCTTAGTTTAACAAACTTACACCAAAAATATTAAGACAGAAAATAGCATAACGCTTTAAAAGCAAAATTGTCTAAAAATGGTTAATTTAGCTTACTAATTTTTTTTTATGAACGAGGTTGTTATTGTGTCTGTTGCTAGAACTCCTATTGGAAGTTTCTTAGGAAGTTTATCTAAAATTCCTGCTACAAAATTAGGTGCAATAGCCATAAAAGGCGCTTTGCAAAAAATAAATTTACCTGCCAATCTGGTAGATGAAGTTTTTATGGGAAACGTTGTTAGTGCTGGTTTAGGCCAAGCCCCTGCAAGACAGGCCGCTTTATTTGCAAACATTCCTAACACGGTACCTTGTACTACAATAAATAAAGTGTGTGCTTCTGGCATGAAAGCCATTATTACTGCCACACAAACCATTGCTTTAGGTGATGCCGAAATTGTTATTGCTGGCGGTATGGAAAACATGAGTATGATTCCACATTATTTACACGGAAGAAATGGTAAAAAATTTGGAGCCATTGAAATGGAAGACGGTTTACTAAAAGATGGGCTAACCGATGTTTACGACAATGTTGCCATGGGAGTTTGTGCTGATGCTTGTGCCGAAAAACATAATATTTCTAGAGAAGAGCAAGATGCTTATGCAATTCAATCTTATGAAAGAACAGCTAATGCCTGGAAAAATGGGAAGTTTGATAATGAAGTTGTTCCTGTAGCAATCCCTCAAAAATATGGAGACCCTATTTTATTTACTGAAGATGAAGAGTTTAAAAATGTAAAATTTGATAAAATACCAAAACTAAAGCCAGCTTTTTCTAAAGAAGGAACTGTTACCGCAGCAAATGCCTCTACAATTAATGATGGAGCCGCCGCTTTGGTTTTAATGTCTGCAGAAAAGGCAAAAGAATTGAATTTAAAACCTCTAGCCTCCATAAAAAGTTATGCTGATGCTGCTCATGAACCAAAATGGTTTACAACAGCACCTGAAAAAGCATTACATAAAGCTTTAGACAAAGCAAAAATTGATATTGATACTATTGATTTTTTTGAGCTAAATGAAGCATTTTCTATAGTAGGTTTAGCAAATATGAAGTTATTAGGCTTAAAAGACAGCAATGTAAATGTAAATGGTGGCGCTGTTTCTATAGGACACCCTCTTGGTGTTTCTGGCGCAAGAATTGTAATTTCTTTAATTTCTGTTTTACAACAAAATAATGCTAAAGTAGGAGCGGCAGCAATTTGCAATGGCGGCGGCGGAGCAAGTGCTTTAATTTTAGAAACTTTATAAAACAAAAAACCACTTTGTACGGAATTTGTAACTTAAGTATTGTTGCTCTTAGAGCTAGCGAATCTGAAAAATCAGAAATGATTAACCAATTGTTATTTGGAGAACATTTTACAGTGCTGGAAAACAACCAAAATTGGAGTAAAATAAAATTGGCTTTTGATGGTTTTGAAGGTTGGATAGATAACAAACAATTTGAAATTATTTCTGAAGAATTTTATCATAAAATTAATGAAGAGCAAGAAATTTACGCCAAAGAAATTGTTGATGTAATTAGCAATACAAAAAACGAAATACTTACCATTCCTATTGGAGCTTCTCTGCCTTTTTTTAACGGAAATAAATTAGCTATTAATACTGTAGATTACCATTTTGAAGGAGAAACCATTTCTGGAGAAAAAGGGAGAAACTCAATAAAACAATTTGCGTATTTATTTTTAAACACTCCTTTTTTATGGGGTGGAAAATCGCCTTTTGGAATTGATTGTTCTGGTTTTACACAACTGGTTTACAAACTTTGTGGATACCAATTGTTACGAAATGCCAATGAACAAGCAACACAAGGTGAAGTATTGAGTTTTATTGAAGAAAGTGAACCTGGGGATTTGGCCTTTTTTGACAATGAAGAGGGAGAAATTATTCATGTAGGTATTATTTTAAATGATTATCACATTATTCACGCACACGGAAAAGTTAGAATTGACACCTTAGACCATAGTGGAATTTTTAATGCCGATTTGCAAAAACACACCCATAAATTACGAGT
>CAYPHE010000166.1:0-5960 GCA_964410075.1 uncultured Polaribacter sp. | reverse complement strand
CTGTTACCAATTTATGCATAGATAACCGTGCAATTTCACGGCGAACAGGATCAAAGCAAGATAGAATAATAGCTTCAGGAGTATCGTCTACAATAATTTCTACACCAGTAGCAGCTTCTAAAGCTCTAATGTTTCTTCCTTCTCTCCCAATAATTCTACCTTTTACATCGTCTGACTCTAAATTAAAAACAGATACGCAATTTTCTACAGCCTGCTCTACGCCTACTCTTTGAATAGTTCCAAGAATAATCTTTCTAGCTTCTTGTTCTGCAGTTAACTTAGCTTCTTCTACAGAAGTTTGTACAAAAGCCATAGCTTCTGTTTTTGCTTCATCTTTTAAAGAAGCAACCAATTCTTTTTTAGCTTCATCTGCAGATAAACCAGAAATTTGTTCTAGCATGTCTACATGCCTTTTATGCATTTTTTCTAGTTCGCTTTCTTTCTTTTCTAAAAACTCTAACTTGTAGTTATAGTCTTTTTCTTTTTGCTCTAAAGATTTGTTTAGCTTTTTATTTTTATCAACTTCAGAAGCAACTCTAGATTCTCTATCTCTAATGCGTTTTTCTACATCAGATATTTTCTTTTCTCGACTTAAAATTACCTTTTCATGCTCTGCCTTAAGTTCTATAAACTTTTCTTTTGCTTGTAATATTTTGTCTTTTTTTATTGATTCTGCATCAACTTTTGCTTCTTTTAAAATAGTTGCTGCTTCTTTTCTAGTACCTTTTAATATCTTTTTGCCTTTGGCTTTTTCAATAGCTTTAGCTATTATAAAACCAACTGCAATCCCTACTAAAACTCCCACTAAAATGGGTAGTATTAATTCATCCATAATCGTAATTTAATATATAAAAAAAGCCTACGTTAGCGCGGTCTATATAAACTCCATTATTACAGGTTTAGGACTAACTAGCTGGTCAAAAATCCACTTGGTGCTGAAACAAGTTCAACATCTATGGCTCGATTTTACAACTAAGACTTATCCTTTATAATAGATACTCGTTGAGTTTATCAAACAAATTACTAACGTAGGCAGTGTGTTGTTAATGTATTTTAAAGAACTTATTCTAAATGAGCATTAACCAAACGGGTTAAATCCTCAATTTTATCAATTACTTCCTTTTGAACAGTGGCGTTTTTTAAAGCTTCAATTTCTACTTTTGATGCAAATTGCAGTGCACACATGGCAAGAACATCTTGCTTATCGCTAACCGCATAATTTTGCTCAAACTTAAAGATTAATTTATTTATAGCATTTGCTGCTTTACGCATTCCTTCTTCCTCTTTTGTATTATTTACCGTTAAAGGATAAGTTCTACCTGCAATTACTATGTTAATTTTAAGTTTTGCCACTATTGTAAAGAACTATTGGTTTAACTCTATTATGCATTTATCAATTTCTCTAATTAATGCGTTTATTTTGAGTTTTGTATCTTTTGTATATGTATTACTGCCGTTTATAGTTTTTGCAATTTTAAGTAAATCATATTCTTTTTTTTGATTTTCTATAAACTGCTCTTTTTCTAAAACCTGATGTTGTAAACTATTTACATTTTGAAGAAGAATCTCATTTTCGTTCTTTAAAAATTCGTAGTTGGAAAGTAATTTTTTTAATTTTTCTTCCAACAAAAGAATTACTTCTAATGCATTATCCATCTAAATTATTTAGAAAAACTATAAACACAAATTTAGCATTCTCATTTAAAATTCACAACATTTAATTGCTTTTTTACTAAAATGTTTATCTCTAATGCTTTAGTTATAAAAAGAGTTTTTTACTACTTTTACCCAAAATATTTTATATTGAGACAACTCTTTATTGTTTTAAGCTTTGTAACTGGTTTCATAAGCTTTTCTCAAAACAAATACCCACAAAATTACTTTAGAAGCCCTGTAGACATTCCAATTGTATTGTCTGGTACTTTTGGCGAATTAAGAAGCAATCACTTTCATGCAGGCTTAGACATAAAAACCCAAGGTAAAGAAGGGCTACCTGTATTTGCTGTTGCAGATGGTTATGTTTCTAGAATAAAAGTTGGTCAGTATGGTTACGGAAAAGCCATTTATATTACACATCCAAATGGCTATACTTCTGTTTATGGGCATTTACAAAAGTATAAAGGAAAAATTCAAGATTACGTAAAGTCAATTCAATATAAAAAAGAAAAGTACGAAACGGGCAATCTATTTTTTAAAGAAGATAAATTTCCTGTAAAAAAAGGAGATCAAATTGCCATTTCTGGAAATACAGGTGGCTCTGGTGGACCACATCTTCATTATGAAATTAGAGATACAAAAACTAGTAAAGTAATTAATCCACTATTTTTTGGTTTAATGGTTAAAGATGATATAAAACCAACTATTCAAGGAATTAAAATTTATCCTTTACAAAATGATTCTAGGGTAAATAGCAAAAACATAGCATACTCTTTACCAATTAAAAAAATTACAGATGGAAAATACAAAACAGGTGAAGTTTATGCTTCAAATCTAGTTGGATTTGGTATTCAGACTTATGACAGGCTAAATAATGCTTCAAATAAAAATGGTGTTTACAGTATAGAAATGACTGTGAATAACAAACGCTTCTTTTATCACGAAGTAGAAACTTTTTCATTTGCAGAAACTAAATTTATAAATCTTCATATAGACTACCCTTTTTATAAAAAATACAAAAAACGATTTGAAAAAACGCATAAAGCCATTCCAAATAAACTATCAACTTATAAAGGGCTAATTAATAACGGAATAATAAATGTAAAAGAAGGTTTAAGTTACCAAGTAAAAATAATTGTTAAAGATTTTGCAGGCAATATAAGTACAATTAACGTTCCTTTAATTGGTGTTAAAAACAATACACTGTTCTCTTCAAAAGACACCACTGCTTATAAAATTGAAGCAAAAAAATTCCATAAATTTTCCAAAAATGGGGTTACAGTTGCTTTCCCAAAAAACACTTTTTATAAAGATAATTACATTAATTTTTCTGTTGAAAACAATTCTGCAAAAGTGCATGAAGATGTGATTCCTTTAAATAAAAGTTTCACCTTAACCTTTAACGTTAATAAATTCTCTTCCATAGAAAAACAATTTTTATATATTGCAAAGTATACTTCTGGTAAATATTCATATTATGTAAATACCAGAAAAAAAGACAGTACTTTTTTTACAACCACTAAAACATTAGGTAAATACGGACTAAAAAAAGATACTATAAAACCCACAATTAAACCGTTGTATTTTAAGGAAAATCAAAACTTAAATAAACATAAAACTCTTAAAGTTAAAATTGGAGATGTGGGTTCTGGAATAAAAAATTATCGTGCTACAATTGACGATAATTGGATTTTAATGGAATACAATCATAAAAAAAGCATATTAACATACGATTTTAATGATAAAAAATTGGTTGGTAACAAACATATCTTTAAAATTGTAGTTTCGGACAATGTTGGAAATACCAAAACCCTTTCTGCATCGTTTTATAAGAATAATTAAACATAAAATTTGAAACATATATTTATTTTTTTGCTACTAGCCCCTAGTATTCTTTTAGCACAAAAAACAACCATTTTAAAAGGGGTTATTACTAATATTAAAAACGAACCTATACAAAATGTATCTGTAAAGCTTGATGATACTGGTACTGTTACTGATGAAAAAGGAAATTACTCCGTACGTATTCCTTTAAACAAAAAAGTTACAGTTACTTTTACCCATATCTCATACAAAACAATAACAAAAACCGTTACTGCTACAAGTAGAAATGTTGTCCGATATTCTCCTGTTTTACTTTCAAAAACAGAAAAATTAGAAGAAATTACTATAAAAAACAACAATAAAAGTGCACAAGGAATCATTAAAATTGACGGCGAAAAAGTAAAAAACTTAATTGGTCCAAATGCTGGTGTAGAAAATGTTTTAATGACATTACCTGGTGTGAATAACAATAACGAATTGAGTACCCAATACAATGTTCGTGGTGGAAATTTCGATGAAAATTTAGTTTATGTAAATGGTATCGAAGTTTATCGTCCTTTTTTAATTCGTTCTGGTCAACAAGAAGGTTTAAGTTTTATCAACTCTAACATGGTGCAGAATATCGATTTTTCTGCAGGCGGATTTCAAGCTAAATATGGAGATAAACTCTCTTCCGTTCTAGACATCACTTACAGAAATCCAAAAGAAACAGCAACCACAATTGATGCTAGTTTACTAGGGGGAAGCGCTACTTTTGAAGGACAATTTTTAGATAAAAAATTAAGTACTATTTCTGGTGTTCGTTACAGAGACAATAGCTTATTTGTAAATAGCAAACAAATAGAAACAAACTTTCGTCCTATTTTTATCGATTTTCAGACCTACTCATCATATAAATTGACCGATACTTTTAAACTCAGTTTTCTTGGAAATTTTTCATTAAACGAATATAACTTTCAACCTTTAACTAGAAGAACCCGTTTCGGAACAGTTGCAAATCCTTTAGAATTAAGTGTTTTTTATGAAGGACAAGAAGTAAACTCCTATATAACAACTTTTGGTGCTATTTCTACTGATTTTACTCCAAATGAATATTTAAAACTTACAGGAACTATTTCTAGATACAATACCCAAGAAGAAGAACATCTTGATATTATAGCTTCTTATAGACTAGGTGAAGTTGAAAATAATGTTGGAGAAGAAGATTTTGGGGAAGTAGAATTTACTCAGGGAATAGGCTCTCAACAAAACCATGCAAGAAATGATTTAGATGCTCTAATTACAAATGTACAAGTTAGAGGTAGTTATGAATTTAGACAAGACCAATTGTTAGAATTTGGAGTAAAATATCAAGAAGAAGATGTTAGAGACAGAATACGAGAATGGGAAGTAATTGACTCCTTAGGTTTTTCTGTAAGACCTCCTGGAAGTTTAGGGAATAATCAACCTTATGAACCTTTTGAAGGTCCTATTTTACCTTTTCAAAATATTAGAGAAGAAAATAATGTATTTATAAATAGAGCTTCTGCTTTTGTTCAGTTTAGCGAACGTTTGTTTTGGAGTAATCACGAAGTTTGGTATAATTTCGGAGTTAGAGCACACAACTGGACGGTAAAAGCCGGTGGAAATAATTCTAAAAATCAAACAATAGTTAGTCCGAGAGCTCAATTTGCCTTAAAACCAGGATGGTATGCAGACATGTTATTCCGTTTTTCTGGTGGTTTATATGCACAGCCACCTTCTTATAGAGAGTTAAGAGATTTTAATGGTAATGTAAATGTTGATGTAAAAGCTCAAAAAGCTATTCATTTGGTTCTAGGAATGGATTATAGTTTTAAAATGTGGGATAGACCTTTTAAATTAACTACAGAAGCTTATTATAAAGATTTGACAGATGTAAATTCTTACACTATTGATAACGTTAGGATTCGTTACAGAGCAGACAATGTTACAACCGCTTATGCTCAAGGTTTAGACATTCGTTTAAATGGTGAATTTGTTCCTGGTAGTGAAAGTTGGATAAGTTTAGGATATTTAAAAACAGAGGAAAATATTAACAATAGAGGAGATATTTCTAGACCTTCTGACCAACGTTTTAAGCTAGGAATACTTTTTCAAGATTATGTACCAAGCTTGCCAAGTTTAAAAGCTTATTTAAATTTAGTGTATAACACTGGTGTTCCTGGTGGAAGTCCTGCTTATTCAGATCCGTATGACTTTCAAAATAGGTTACGAGATTACAGAAGAGCAGACATAGGTGTTTCTTACATTATTGTCGGTTCAAAAAAACAATATGCAAAAGGTTGGAAATCTAAATTTAAGCAGTTAAATGCAGGAATTGAATTGTTTAATATGTTTGATATTCAAAATTCAATAACAAATACTTGGGTAAGAGATGTTTTTTCTAAAACTCAATTTGGTATCCCAAATTTTATGACTCAAAGAGTATTGAATTTTAAAGTTGCCATGAAGTTATAAAA
>CAYPHE010000165.1:1514-6008 GCA_964410075.1 uncultured Polaribacter sp. | reverse complement strand
TTTTTTGTTCAGATTTTATGACTATTCAATAATTATCTTATTTGAAAATTTATTTCCGTCTGCGGTCTCTAGATTAACAATATAAACTCCAGAATTGGCGTTTATAGAAACTGTTTGTTTCATGTTTTTAGAAAAATTTAAATCTCCAGAAAACACTTTCTTACCAGTAATTGAAAATATTTGTATTGTAGTTTTATCCATACTTCTTTTTCCAAATATTGTAAAGTTTCCATTAGAAATTGTTGGATAAACAGTAAATAAAATTTTATCATTTAAAACATCGTTAATAGTAGCCGCCCCATCTGTAAATTGAGAAGTAAACAGTCCCCTACCGTGCGTTGATGCTAAAATTGTATTATCAATGCTTCGTAAATCTAAATCAACTACTGTTACATCGCTCATTCCATTAAAAGACTGTTCCCAAACGGGTTCAGCAATAGTATAATCATCTGTTTTCCATATACCTAATTCTGTTCCTACAATAAGTTCATTAGTATTTAATGGATTTTGTAAAATACATTTTACAGGTAAATCGGGTAAATTTCCTTCTAAACTTCTCCACGAAGTTCCTCCATTGCTGGTAAACCAAATACTTTCTACCCCATAGTTATGAATGGTTACAAATATTTCGTTTTCATTTGTCCCAAATTCAATATCAGATAAACTTCCAACAAACTCATCTCCAGAAATGTCATTAAAAACAGGTGTTTCAGTATTTGCATCATCAATTCTTACTAGTTTACTATTTTCTAGACCTACATATACTTTACTAGAAGTAGTTGAAAATGGAGAAATTTGCATTGTGGAAGGATTATCACCTAATATATCGTCTGAAAGAAAGGTTTTTTCCTGAGTTTCTTCTGGTAAAAATCCACTAACTCTTTCAATTTTAAAATCATTTCCTAAAGTAGCGTTAGAATATAAAATATCTAGATTTTTATCTAAAACTGCACAATTGATAAAATTCCCTAAAAACTCTTCATCATCATCTTGACTTGTTGTTAGTTGTTTAAAACTTGAAGGATTTAATGATGGGTAAGTAATAAAATTATGCGTATTCTGTGGGTAAGATTGTATCATATAACCACTTTCATCATCAATTTCTGTAAACCCTCCATCGCCTCCAAACGGATCAGGAAAAGAGTTTGCATTAGCTTGTGAATTAAAAGAAACTGGTGTACCGTTATCTTGTGTTCCTCCAACAATATCATCTCCGTTTTCTATATCCATATTATCTATAGCTCCAAAATAAAACTGAGCTACATTATAATTTAGATTTCTTTCATTTATAATTAAAGACGTTTGCTCTTCTAATATATTAGACGTGTAATATACACCTCCATCGTTTCCAAAAACTACTTCAGAAGTTGTACCTGGTCTAAATACAATAGCATGCTGATCTGCATGAACTAAAGGAACGCTTAATGTTCTTAAATCGTTATTGTTAGACCATTTAGATAATTGTGTCCAAGAAGTTCCATTATCTGTAGAGCGAAATAAATCAATTCCTCCAATAAACAAATTATCATTTGCATCTGCTTCTATTGGTAAATTATAGAAAGCTTGCCCTCTAGTATAATCAGTTTCTGGTATATCATTATCAACATCGTTAGGTTCATTTAATTGTGTAAACTTTTCAAATCCGTCTGTTGTTGCGTAAATATTTGCTACTTGTCCACTATCAGCATCATTTACAACTGCCCAAAGTTTATTGGCATCTAAACTAGATACTTCTATTTCTGTTCTTGCTGCACTTGGTAGTGTGTTGATTAAAGTAAAATCGGTTCCGTTTACAGATTTGAAAATTTTACCTCCAGCAGGACCAAAAGAATTTCTTGTTGTTGCCAGCCAAACGTTATTTTCTAAATCTATTTCTATATCATTTGGATTTACAAACAGGTTTTCATTATCCTTTACATCTAATCGCTCCCAGTTATTACCGTTATTTATAGATTTATATAAACCTTGCTCTATTAAACCTAAAAATTGACCGGGATTACTTGAATCTCTATAAAAACCTCCAGAGATTGCTGCATAAATCTCTGTAACTCCACTTACATTTCTTGCTACAATATCATTAACAAAAAAAATTCCATTAACAAAAACATTATTACTACTTAGTGTTCCATCTGCACCACCAAAAATGTTATTCCAAGTAACGCCTCCGTCTAAAGACCTCCAAATACCTCTACCAACTGCATTACCGCTTGTATAAGATTCTCCAGAACCTATATAAAAAATATTGGTGTTATTCGGATCATAAGTGATAACTGTTACTGAAATATTTGCGCCAATGCCTGGTACCAAAGTCCAGCTAGAGTTTGCATTAGTTATGTCTTCATTTACCCATAATCCTCCAGAGACACCTCCAGCAAAAACACGTTTGTTTTCGGTATCGTTGGGGTCAAACATTATTCCTCTAGTTCTTCCTCCTAAATTATTTGGTCCACGGTCTATCCATTGGTTTGTTGCATCACCAGGTGTTTTGGCACTTAATCCTTTATGTTGAATTTTAAGGTTTTCCTGAATTTTTGAAACCTTTTCGGGCATTGGTCTTCCTGTATTAGGATCTAGCGTATAGTGCCACATTTGTTCGTTATATGCATTTGGTGGTAACCCTAAAGATTTTCTCTTTTTCTTACTTAGCTTTCCTGTTTTTGTGTAAGGTGTTTGTTTTAAATAAGCTTCGTGTTTTTCTCTTAATTTTTCTGAAGCTGTTTTTTGAGTACTAAAATAAAAAACTGAAAAACTTACAATTACTACTAAAACTGGAATGAATTTTTTTTTCATCTTTTAGATTTTATAGAAATACTACAATATATTTCCCATTATTTTTTTGTGTGTTCGAATTGCATAACTATCAGACATTCTGGCTACATAACTACAAATATTCATTAATCGTTTATACAAATGTTCTGTTTTGGTATGGTATTCTTTTGGCAACAGATGTAAAATTAACGAATCGAAATTAGATGCGTTGCCTGTAATACTTGTGTTAAGTGCTTTTATAAAGACATCTAGTAAATCTGCAATAATTTTATACCCAGCTACTTCTTTTTCGATGACTTCTTTACTGTGATAAATTTTAGCTACACTAATCTTAATAATGTCGTTTATTTGTGCCTCAAACTTACATTTATCTAGTAATGATTTTTCAAAAGTTCCGTTTAAAATGGCTTCTTCATTTTCTAAAAAAATGGTTACCGCTTCGTTTATTAAAACGCCAATAGCCAAAGCTCTTAAATAACTTACCCTGTCTTTTTTATGTTGAAGTGAATGGTATTTCTTAATATCAATAGTGTCTTTTACCAGCTTAATTAGGTATTCTAAAGCAAATTCTTCATCAATTAAACCCAGATTGATTCCATCTTCAAAATCGATGATGGTGTAACAAATATCGTCTGCTGCTTCTACCAAATACGCTAAAGGATGCCTGTAAAACGAGTTGTTTTCGGCATCTTTTACTTTCATACCCAAATCTTTAACTACATCTAAAAATGCTTCTTTATCTGATTGAAAAAAACCGTATTTTTTATCTGAAATATGAGTTGTAGGTTTTTTTGGTAAACTTTCTTTCGGATATTTTATAAAAGCCCCTAAGGTGGCGTAACTCAATCGCAACCCTCCAGAAATACCTTCTCTAGACTCTGTCAAAATTTTAAAACCATTTGCATTTCCTTCAAAATCGATTAAATCTTGGTATTCTTTTGCGGTAAGTTGCTCTTTAAATTGTTTGCCGTTACCGGTTTTAAAATACTCGCCAATGGCCTTTTCTCCAGAATGCCCGTAAGGCGGATTTCCAATATCGTGCATTAATGAAGCCGCAGCAACAATAGCTCCAAAATCATTAAACGTATATCCTAATTCTTTTAAGTTTTTGTGTTTTTCTAATAAAGCTTTGCCTACTTTTCTACCCAGAGTTCTACCTACTACAGAAACTTCTAAACTGTGAGTTAACCTAGTATGAACAAAATCGGTTTCTGAAAGTGGAATTACCTGAGTTTTGTCTTGTAAACTTCTAAATGCCGATGAAAATATGATGCGATCAAAATCTACTTCAAAACCCAAACGTGTTTCGTCTTGCAGTGCTCTTTTACGTAGTTCTGTATCTCCAAAGCGTTTTAAAGAAAGTAGTTGTTCCCAGTTCATTGCATGTAGCATTTTGTTCAGTAATTATTTTTTAGATATGATTCTGAAATAAGCTCAGAATGACGAAAGTTCGAAAATACAAAAAGAATCTTCATTCTTTTGACTTCAAAAAGCATTTTAGCTTAAAAAAAGTAACGGTTAGTAAAGTGCAAATAGATAGGGTTAGCCCAGATTGTAATGGCATCCTTTTTTATGTCAGTTCGAGTTTTTTGTGAAGAATGAACAAAAAATATCGAGAACACATAAAAAAGATATAATGAAAAGCTGGAAATAGCTTCAAAAAAAAAAGAGAAATCTTTCGACTTCTCTTTTGTAACAACTTTTAATTTAAATTCTTCGACAAGC
>CAYPHE010000165.1:0-1414 GCA_964410075.1 uncultured Polaribacter sp. | reverse complement strand
CCTTCGCAACTAGCACATTCTTTTTTCTGTTTGAATTTTTGAGCAGCATTCATACTGTGTTGGTAATACATAGATTTTACACCCAATTGCCAAGCGTTAACGTATACTTTGTTTACGTCTTTAATTGGCATATCTGGATGCACCATAATATTTATAGATTGTCCTTGATCGATATGATTTTGACGGTTTGCAGCTTGATATACAATTACATTTTGATCGATTTCTGAATAGGTTTTAAACACGTCTTTTTCTTCTTCCGTTAAAAAGTCTAAATGTTGTACAGAACCATCATTATCTCTAATACTTCTCCAAACATCAATGGTATTTCTACCTTTTTCTTCTAATACTTTTTCTAAGATTGGGTTTTTAATAGTCGTTTTAATCTTAGCAATGTCTTTTACATAAATGTTAGACCAAATTGGCTCAATTCCTTGAGAAACTTGACCTAAAATAAATGCTGAAGACGTAGTTGGAGCAATTGCGTTTAATGTGGTATTTCTTCTACCATAACCTTTTAAAATTGCTGGCTCACCATATTCTTTTGCCATTGCTTCTGAAGCGGCGTACGATTTCTCTTTAATCAATTTAAAAATTTCGTTATTTAAATTGTATGCTTCTTGGCTATCAAAAGACAACATTTTAGATTGTAGTAAAGAGTGCCATCCTAAAGCTCCTAAACCTAATGCTCTATTGTCTTTTGCAAAGTTATACGCTTTTTCCATAAAACGGAAGGTAAACTGATCATCTCTATTTTCAGAATCTCTATACACTTCTAACTTTGTAATAAATTCTTGCATTACAGCGTCTAAGAAATAGGTAAGTGTTTCTACAGCATCTGTATCTTTCCAGTTATCGTAGTGTAATAAGTTTATTGATGATAAACAACATACAAAAGACCATTCATCGTTAGACGGCAACATAATTTCTGTACATAAATTACTTGCATAAATTTCTAAGTTTTTGTCTTTATAAACATCTACCGTAGCATTGTTTGCATTGTCTCTAAACAAAATATACGGATATCCTATTTCTCCACGAGATTGCAACACTTTTGCCCAAATGCTTCTTTTTTCAACATCTCCATCAATCATTTCTTGCATCCATTGGTTACCAACAGTTACACCATGCGTTAATTCTTGAATTGGATTACCTTCGGTACCAATTTCTAAAAATTCTTTAATATCTGGATGATCTATTGGTAAATAAGGAGAAAAGCGACCTCTTCTTACAGAACCTTGACTAACAACATCAACCATTTTTTCGAACAACTGCATAATATGCACAGAACCAGATGAAGAACCATTGTTTTTAACTTCTGCTCCTCTTGGACGTAATTTTCCAAAATAACCAGAGGTTCCTCCACCTAATTTAGACATCATACCAACTTCTGATTGAGAGAATAAGATATCTCCCA
>CAYPHE010000164.1:4139-6008 GCA_964410075.1 uncultured Polaribacter sp. | reverse complement strand
TTAAGTGAAGAGTTTGTTTTAAAAATGTTTAAAGCTATTCACCAAGAATCTATTAATCATCAAGAAAAGATTATTAACGGATAGTTTTTCCTGTCATTGCGAACGAAGTGAAGCAATCTCTAATTTAATAGACAGATTACTTCGTCATTCTTCCTCGTAATGACATAGATCATACAAAACCCTTCAAATAGAGTACTAAATTTATATAGTATGAAAATTTGAAGGGTTTTTTAAAATACGTTTATAAAAAAGTAAATTCTTTTCTTAATAAACCATAAGTTACTAATTTAGCCTTCGCGTTAGGGATTGCAGTGGCATCCCCTGAACTTATTTCAGGGATAAAACGGAAAGCCCGACTTTTTCTTGACGAAGAGAAAGAAAAAGAACGCCCCAAATAAAAAAACGATACTGAAACAAGTTCAGCATTCATGAAAATTACAGAGCATATTAAAAAAGCAGAAGGAAAAACATTATTTTCTTTCGAGATTGTACCGCCTCAAAAAGGGAAGAATATTCAAGAATTATACGATAATATTGATCCTTTAATGGAATTTAAACCGCCTTTTATAGATGTAACTACTTCTAGAGAAGAACACATTTATGTAAACAAGGATGGTTTATTCGACAAAAAAACGACTCGAATGCGTCCTGGAACTTTGGGGATTTGTGGTGGAATTCAAAACAAATATAAGGTAGATACTGTGCCGCATATTTTATGTGGTGGTTTTACAAAAGAAGAAACAGAATATATGTTGATGGACTGCCAATATTTGGGAATTGAAAATATTATGGCATTGCGTGGAGATGCAAGGAGTGATCAGAAATATTTTGTACCAACAGAAGGCGGACACCAATATGCAACTGGCTTAGTAAAACAGGTTAAAAATTTGAATGAAGGAAAATACTTACACGATTTTTCTGTGGTTTCTGAAGACAAAAGTAACTTTTGTATTGGTGTAGCTGGTTACCCTGAAAAACATTTAGAAGCACCTTCTTTAGCGACAGATCTAAAACGTTTGAAAGAAAAAGTAGATGCTGGTGCTGATTATGTAGTTACTCAAATGTTTTTTAATAACGCTAAGTTTTTCGAATTTGTAGAAGCGGCTAAAGAAATGGGAATTACAGTACCTATAATTCCAGGTATAAAACCAATTGCTGTTAAACGTCATTTACAATTGTTACCTCAGGTATTTCGTATTGATTTACCAGAAGAGTTAATTACTGCTGTAGAAGCTTGTAAAAACAATGCAGCAGTTAGACAAGTTGGTGTAGAGTGGGCTATACAACAATCTAAAGAATTATTAGCTGCTGGAGTGCCTGTTTTACATTATTATTCTATGGGTAAATCCTCTAATATTCAAAAAGTTGCCTCGGCAATATTTTAGTTTTAATAATTATAATTGATTAGTTGATAGTCAAAAAGAATTTCCAATAAAATATTCCGCAAGCAAAAAACTGTAGCTTTGTTGGGTATTATACATAAAAAAACAAATTATGGCACTAGAAATAACAGACGCAAACTTCGAAGAAGTTGTATTAAAGTCAGATAAACCAGTATTAGTAGATTTTTGGGCAGCATGGTGTGGACCTTGTAGAATGGTTGGACCTATTGTTGATGAAATTCATGCAGAATATGATGGTAAAGCTGTTGTTGGTAAAGTAGATGTTGATGCAAACCAAGAGTTTGCTGCAAAATATGGTGTAAGAAACATACCAACTGTTTTAGTATTTAAAAACGGAGAAGTAGTAGACAAACAAGTTGGAGTAGCTCCAAAAAATGTGTACACAGGTAAAATTGATGCTGCTTTAAACTAAAAATAGTTTACAAAACAATAAAAAAAAGGTTTGGCGTTAGTCAAACCTTTTTTT
>CAYPHE010000164.1:0-4039 GCA_964410075.1 uncultured Polaribacter sp. | reverse complement strand
TTTTTTTTATTTTAGAGTTCTTATTTTATTTATGGACAAGCTTTTCGTTTATGGCACCTTAAAGCCCGGATTTTCTAACAACTTTATCTTAACAGATATTGGAGGTCATTTTTTTAAAGCAACTCTTTGGGGATTTCAGTTTGACAAAAAATGGGAAAAAGAAACTGGGTATCCAGGTTTGATTAAAACTAAATCTACCGATAAAGTGGAAGGATTCGTATTTGTTTCTAAAAATTTATCTAAATATTGGGATGCGTTAGATATTTTTGAAACCAAGGCTTATCAGAGAATTGAAACTCCTATAGAATTAGAAGACAACAGCAAAACAATTGCTTTTGTGTATATTATTAATTCAGAATTTGATCTGAGTAATTTTTAAAAATGAATCGCTTTTACCTACTTTTTTTTATTGTGACTAGTTTGGTTTCTTGTAAACCTGAAACAACACCAATACCTTTAGAAATAGGTATTTCTTACGAACTAGCTGCATACAGAAAACAGCAAATTTCTGATATTACTTATGATTTACATTTTAAAATTCCTAAAGCAAAAGAAACAGCCATTACTGCCAACTTAGTAGCTCTTTTTAATATACACGACTTAAAAAATGATGTGCTGTTAGATTTTAATGAAGTCAGCACCAATATAAAATCTATAAAAACAAATGGGGAAAACACTAAAATACATCATGAAAAAGAACATATTATTATCGATAAAAGCGAACTGAATTTAGGAGAAAATATTATTGAAATTGATTTTAATGCAGGAGAAACCTCTTTAAACAGAAACGAAGAATTTTTATATACTTTATTGGTACCAGATAGAGCGAGCACGTTATTTCCTTGTTTTGACCAACCTGACTTAAAAGCGAAATACAATTTAAAAATTACGGCTCCGAATGACTGGAAAGTGTTGGCGGGAAGTTTTAAAGAAAATGAAGTAACTACCAAAGATTTTACCACCCACACTTTTTCTACTTCCGATTTAATGAGTACCTACCTATTTTCTTTTGTAGCTGGAGAATTTACTGAAACAATAAAAAACCCTGGTGCTTTTGAAATGCGATTTCTCTACAGAGAAAACAACTCAGAAAAGATAGCGCAAAGTGTTGGAGAGATTTTTAAAATCCACCAAAAATCAATCGATTTTTTAGAAGAATATACTTCTGTAAAATTTCCATTCCAAAAAATGGATTTTGCTGCCATTCCTCCTTTTCAATATGGAGGCATGGAACATGTTGGAGCCATTCAGTACCGACAATCTTCTTTATTTTTAGATAAAAATGCTACTCAATCTCAAAAATTAAGAAGAGCGAAACTAATTGCGCACGAAACTTCTCACATGTGGTTTGGCGATTTAGTAACCATGAAATGGTTTAATGATGTTTGGATGAAGGAAGTTTTTGCCAATTTTATGGCAGACAAAATTGTAAATCCTTTGTATCCAGAAATAAATCATAACTTAAGTTTTTTAATGTCTCACTACCCTAGCGCTTATTCTGAAGACAGAACAAAAGGCACCAACCCTATTCGCCAAAAGTTAAACAACCTTAAAAATGCAGGTTCTTTATACGGTAGAATTATTTATAATAAAGCACCAATTATGATGCGCCAATTAGAGCATTTATTAGGTGAAAAAGCATTTCAAAAAGGAATTGAAGAATATATAAAAACATATCAAAATTCGAATGCTGACTGGAATGACTTAGTCGCTATTTTAGATAAAAAATCTACCGAAGATATTAGAAAATGGAGCGATGTATGGGTAAACTCATCTGGCAGACCTATTTTTTACGAAGAAAAAGCCTTAAACGAAAAAGGAGAATATTCTAAGCTAGTTATTCATCAAAAAGCAGAAGACAACACAAATACTATTTGGAAACAATCTTTTACCATTACCGCAATAGACAAAAACGGACTGCAAAAAGAGATCGTCATTACAAACATGGAAACTTCATTTGATGCAACACCAGAAATAGTAGATTTTAAACCTGTGCAAATTTTATACAATTCAAACAGTTTTGGTTATGGAGTTTTTCCTATTGATATAAAAAAAATCGCTACTTATAAAAGCATTAAAAGTGGGGTTTCTAGAGGTTACCAGTTTATCAATTTGTACGAAAACATGCTCATCGGCACTATTACACCTGTTGAAACGTTTTCTATTTTTTTAAACGCTATAGAAAACGAAAAAAACGAGCTTATTAGTAATTATCTTTCTAATGGCATTCAAACCATATATTGGTCGTTTCTTACTAAACAACAACAGCAAGAACTGCAAGAAGAACTAGAAAACACCCTATTTTCTTTACTAGAATTAAAGTTACCTGTAAATCTAAAAAAGACTTTATTCAACCTTTACCAATCAATTGCAGTTTCAGACCATGGCAAAGAAAATTTATATAAAATTTGGTCTAAAGAAAAGACCATAAGTAATTTGTTTCTAAATGAAAATGACTTTACAACTTTAGCTATGCAATTGGCAATTGTAAATCACTCAAAAGCTACAGAACTACTAAAAGCACAAGAAAAGCAAATTTCTAACCAAGATAGATTAAAACGTTTCAAATGGCTATTACCCTCATTATCTAACCATACTGAAACAAGAGACGTTTTTATGCAGTCGCTTTTTGATAAAGAAAATAGAGCTAACGAGTCTTGGGTACAAAATGCATTACGAAACATACACCATCCATTAAGACAAGATGATGGCGTAAAATATATAAAACCAATTTTAGAGGAATTAGAAGAAGTACAGTTGACTGGAGATATTTTTTTCCCAAAGGGATGGCTGGCCAATTCCATAGGAAATTATAGTTCAGAAAAAGCGTATCTAATTTTACAAGAATTTTTGGCTGAAAACCCAAACTTAAAACCTAGTTTACTTCAAAAATTGCATCAAACTACAGATAATTTGGTTCGTGCTCAAAAAATAAAAAAATAATCATGAATTTATCTAACGTAAACGCTTCTGAAATTAAAAACTTAGACTTGTTGGCAAAACAAGTGGTAGAGGGCTTTATTACAGGTATTCATAAAAGTCCGTTTCATGGTTTTTCTGTTGAGTTTTCAGAACACAAATTGTATAATAACGGAGAAAGCACAAGACATATCGATTGGAAGTTATTTGCTAAAACCGAAAAGTTATATACCAAAAAATACGAGGAAGAAACCAATTTGCGTTGCCATATTATTATAGATAATTCTGCCTCTATGCATTATCCCATAATTGAAAAACAACAATACAACAACTTAAATAAAATTGGTTTTTCTGCTGTTGCTTCCGCTTGTTTAATTGAAATTTTAAAGCGCCAAAGAGATGCTGTAGGCTTAAGTATTTATGCAGACAATTACCAATATTACGCTCCAGAAAAAGGTAGCGAGCGTCATAGAAAAATGCTAACCAACCAGTTAGAACAACTACTAACTACACATTCTTCTGCCACTACAGACACATACAAATATTTGCATGAAATTGCAGAAAAAATTCATAGGCGTTCGTTGATTTTTCTATTTACAGATATGTTTCAAACCAGTAAAAAAGAAGCAGAACTTTTTGATGCTTTACGACATTTAAAATACAACAAACACGAAGTTGTTCTTTTTCATACCTATGATAAAAACACAGAATTAAACTTTAATTTAGACAACGACCCTAAAAAAATGGTTGATGTAGAAACTGGCGAAGAAATAAATATTTATGCAGAAAATATAAAAGAGCAATATCAACAATCTGTAGAAGCTTATTTTAAAAGTCTAAAAACAAAATGTTTACAATATCAAATTGCTTACGTTCCTACAGATATTAATAAAGGTTTCAACGAAATTTTAACAGCATATTTAATCGGACGAAAAAAAATAAAATAAATTTTTATTTTTCTTGTTGCGAATTTAAAAATCTGTATTATATTTGCACCCGCATTACGCAACGGTTTGGTAGTTCAGCTGGTTAGAATATCTGCCTGTCACGCAGGGGGTCGCGGGTTCGAATCCCGTCCAGACCGCAAAAAGCATCTCATTTGAGATGCTTTTTTTGTTTT
>CAYPHE010000163.1:0-6114 GCA_964410075.1 uncultured Polaribacter sp. | reverse complement strand
TATTTTATGTTTAGTGCTAAAATTATTTAGCAGCAGCATAACGTTTTTCAACTTCATTCCAGTTGATAACTTTAAAGAAAGCATCAATATAATCTGGTCTTCTGTTTTGATAGTTTAAATAATAGGCATGTTCCCAAACATCTAATCCTAAAATAGGAGCACCTCCGCAACCAACTTCTGGCATTAAAGGATTATCTTGGTTAGGTGTAGAACAAACTTCTATTTTACCACCTTTATGAACACATAACCAAGCCCAACCAGAGCCAAATTGTGTTGCAGCAGCTTTAGAAAAAGCTTCAATAAAACCTTCTTTAGAACCAAACTCAGCCTCAATGGCATCTTTTAATTCTCCAGATAAATATCCTCTATCTTCAGGATTCATTACAGTCCAAAATAATGAATGATTGTAAAAACCACCACCATTATTTCTTACTGCGCCGTTACTCATATCTAAGTTTGCTAAAATATCTTCAATAGATTTTCCTTCTAAATCAGTACCTTCTATAGCAGCGTTTAATTTTGTTGTATATCCATTGTGATGTTTTGTATGGTGAATTTCCATAGTTCTTGCATCTATATTAGGTTCTAAAGCATCGTAAGCATAACCTAATTCTGGTAATTGAAAAGCCATTTTTTTATATTTAATGTGTTAAAAAATTTGTTTTAAGCAAAATTATGTAAACTAGAATGGTTAAACAAAATATTTGCGTTTTGTTAACTTATAGCAACATCAATAGAAACTATTCGCCGTAAGTTTGCATAAATTCTTCTAATTTATCTACCATATTTTTACTTCCACAGATAAAAGGAACTCTTTGGTGTAACTCAGTAGGTTCAACATCCATAGTTCTTGTATAGCCATCAGAAGATTTGCCATTAGCCTGTTCTGCTAAAAAAGCCATTGGATTACATTCGTACAACAAACGTAATTTACCATTTGGGTTTCTAGAGCCTTTCGGGTACATATAAATACCTCCTTTAATCATATTTCTATGAAAGTCAGAAACTAAAGATCCAATATATCTGCTTGTATACGGTCTTTCTCCTTCTTCTTCTTGACAATATTTTATGTATTTTTTTACTCCTGCTGGGAAATCGTAATAATTTCCTTCGTTTACAGAATAAATATTTCCATCTTCAGGAAATTGCATATTTGGGTGAGACAAATAGAAAGAACCAATTGCAGGATTTAATGTAAAACCATTTACACCATGCCCAGTTGTGTAAACTAACATTGTAGAAGTTCCGTAAACCACATAACCAGCAGCAACTTGTTCGCTTCCTTTTTGTAAGAAATCTTTCAACTCAACAGGTTGCCCCACAGGAGTAACTCTTCTGTAAATAGAAAAAATTGTTCCAACAGACACATTTACATCAATATTAGAAGAACCATCTAAAGGATCTATTAAAACTACGTATTTGTTATTATGTTGTTCATCAATACTATTAATTGCAATAAAATCGTCTTCTTCTTCGCTAGCAATACCACAAACAATATTTCTTTTTGTTAACGTTTGTATGAATTTATCGTTAGCATATACATCTAATTTCTGTTGGTCTTCACCTTGAATATTAGTATCTCCAAAGGCACCAATAATGTCTACTAACCCCGCTTTATTTACTTCGTGATTTACCACTTTTGCGGCCAATCTAATCGAATTCAATAAGCTTGATAATTCACCAGAGCTATATTTAAAAGCCGCCTGATTTTCAATAATAAATTCCCCAAGAGTCTGTTTTTTTTCTGTCATAATTAAGTTGAAAGTTCTGAGTCTAAACAAATATGCAATTTTTTAAATGGAACTACAACGTTTTCGCCAAAATCGTGAATTTACTTCCTGTGTTTTTAACAAATCGCAAATAACTGTTCAAAAATTTCAGATATTTTTAATAACTAGCAAATAATATATCTTTGCATCCCAAAAATTTTTTAAAATGAATTTTACTGTTCGTAAAGGAAAAATAGAAGATGTAGAAGCTGTGTTAAAGTTAATTACAGAATTGGCAGTGTTCGAAAATGAACCTAATGCTGTAGAAGTTACAGCAGAAAATTTAAAGAAAGATGGTTTTTCTGAGAATCCTAAATTTCAGTTTTTTGTTGCAGAAGAAGACGGTGCAATTATTGGATTGGCGTTTTTCTATGAACGTTATTCAACTTGGAAAGGTCCTACAATTCATTTAGAAGATTTAATTGTAACAGAAAGCAAAAGAAAATCTGGAGTTGGTAAAGCGCTATATGCTGAAGTAATGAAATACGCACACAAAAACGATTATAACAGAGTTGCTTGGGAAGTGTTAGATTGGAATGAAAACGCAATAAAATTCTATGAAAATTCAGGAGCAAAAGTGCTAAGAGATTGGAATGTAGCACAAATGGACAAAGAAAATTTAGCAAAATTTATTAGTGGGAATTAATTTATAATGTTATTTCTGATTAATTTCTCATTTTAATTGAGATTTTTATCAAGAAGCTTAACAAATCATAATTGATAATTTATAATGAAAATATTCAAATTTGGTGGAGCATCTGTAAAAGATGCAGCAAGTATTAAAAACGTAACTCAAATTTTAAAAAGCGAAGGAACTGTAGATACCTTAGTTGTAATTTCTGCAATGGGAAAAACAACCAACGCTTTTGAAGAGGTTATTGATGCATATTATAATAAAAGCAAAGACCTTTCAGAAAAACTTAATGTTGTAGAAACGTTTCATAAAAGTGTAATGGACGATTTGTTTGATAAAACAGATAAAATTTATAAAGAAATTGATGTGTTGTTAGATGAATTGAGTTGGTTTTTGTCAAGAAATACATCAAGAAGATTTAACTATGTATACGATCAAATCATTTGTTTTGGAGAGTTGTTGTCTACTAAAATTGTAAGTGCTTATTTAGAAAAAATTGGTGTTGCTAATAATTGGTTTGATGTAAGAAACTATATTAAAACAGATAGTAATTATAGAGATGCAAAAGTAGATTGGGTACTAACAGAAAATTTAATAACTACAAAAATAGATGCTAGCAAATTAAATATTACTCAAGGTTTTATTGCTGCAAACGATACAGAAAATACGACTACTTTAGGTAGAGAAGGTTCTGATTATACTGCAGGTATTTTTGCTTACTGCTTTAATGCAGAAAACGTAACTATTTGGAAAGACGTAGACGGAGTGTTAAATGCAGATCCAAGAGTATTTGAAGATACTACGTTGTTAGAGCAAATTTCTTATGAAGAAGCTATTGAGATGGCATTTTATGGGGCTTCTGTAATTCATCCAAAAACATTACAGCCTTTAGAAAGAAAAGAAATTCCATTGTTGGTTCGTTCTTTTATAAACCCAAAAGAAACAGGTACAAAGGTTTCTAAAGGAGCAACATTAGTGCCTTTTATTCCTTGTTTTATCGTTAAGAAAAATCAAATTTTGGTATCTATTTCTGCATTGGATTTTTCTTTTATGGTAGAAAATAACATCAGTTATATTTTTCAAAAATTACACGAGCATCAACTAAAAGTAAATTTAATTCAGAATTCTGCAATTAGTTTTTCTATTTGTGTAGATAATAAATTTGGCAAGTTTGATGCTTTTTATGAAGAATTAAAACCGCAATTTAAAATAGATGTTCAAAAAGGGGTAGACTTATATACCGTAAGACATTTTAACGATGCAGCTATTAAAACCATTGCTGCCAAAGGAGATTTCTTATTACAACAAATTAACAAAGAAACCATTCAAATAGTTTTAGCGAAAAATTAAAACTTTAAAGAAAGATTTTGTTTTAAGTTTGTGGTTAACTAAACTACAAACTTATGGCGTTAGTTACATCTAAAGAAATTGCTAAAGTGCTTCATCTACAAAAACTAGGTTTTGTAGGGCAAAGCATTGGTTGGCTTTTTTTACGTGTATTAGGTTTTAAAACGTTAAACAAAATATACGATAGGAATAAAAACAAAACAGGAGTTCATTTTTTAGATGATGTATTAAAAGATTGTAATATCCAATTTGAAATTCCTGAAGAAGATTTAAAACGCATACCAAAAAACGGTCCTTTTATTACTATTTCTAATCATCCTTTAGGAGGTGCAGATGGGCTGTTGTTGCTAAAATTATTGCTCCAACAAAGAGCAGATTTTAAAATTATTGCCAATTTTTTATTGCATAAAATTACTCCTTTAAAAAAGTATGTATTTGCTGTAAATCCTTTTGAAACAAGAAAAAATGTAAAATCTAGCGTTGTTGGAATTAAAGAAGCGTTACTACATTTAAAAAAAGATAAGCCTTTAGGTATTTTTCCTGCAGGAGAAGTTTCTACTATTAGAAAAGGGAAACTAGTTGTAGATAAACCATGGGAAGAGGGCGCAATTCGTTTTATAAAAAAGGCAAAAGTTCCTGTAATTCCAATTTACTTTCACGCTAAAAATAGTAGGTTATTTTATTCTCTGTCTAAAATAAGCGATACGTTAAGAACAGCAAAATTACCTTCTGAACTAAAAAGTATAGAACCAAAAGTTGTAAAAATTAGAATAGGAAAACCCATTACGGTTAAAGATCAAAACGAATTTACAAATACAAAAGATTTTGGTGAATTTTTGCGTACAAAAACGTATATGTTAGCCAATCCTTTTGTAAAAAAGCAAAAATTAATACCCATACCTAAAACTTCAGATATCATAAAAAAACCTGTTAAAAAGATAACACGGCAAAAAGAAACGTCGCTTTTTTTAAATGAAATAGCACTACTACGTAAATCAAAAAAACAATTACTAACTAGTAAAAATTATGAAGTTTTTTTTGCTACTGCTAAAGAAATTCCCAATTTATTACACGAAATAGGTAGGTTAAGAGAGATAACATTTAGAGCAGTTGGAGAAGGTACTAATGCAGCAATAGATTTAGATAAATACGATAATTATTACCATCATTTATTTCTGTGGGACAATGAAGCTAATGTTTTGGTTGGTGCATACAGAATGGGGTTAGGTAAAGAAATTTATCAAAAAAATGGCATTAATGGGTTTTACATTCAAACATTATTTAAAATTGAGCCAGAAATGCATAGCATGATGCAAAGTACTATAGAATTAGGTAGGGCTTTTATCATTAATAAATACCAACAAAAACCAATGCCACTGTTTTTATTGTGGAAAGGGATAATTCATGTAACATTAAGATATCCTGAGTATAATTATTTAATGGGAGGTGTTTCTATAAGTAATAAATTCTCGGATTTTACAAAGTCGTTAATGATAGAGTTTATGCGTTCTCATTACTACGACCCGTATTTAGCGCAATACATTCGCCCTAAAAAAGAATACAAAGTAAAATTAAAAGATGCTGATAAAGAGTTTGTTTTTGATGCTTCAAAAGCCGATTTACAAAAGTTTGATAAAATTATAGATGAAATAGAACCAGGTGCTCTGCGAATTCCTGTTTTACTAAAAAAATATGTAAAACAAAATGCACGATTATTGGCTTTTAATGTAGATCCAAAATTTAACGATGCGGTGGATGGGTTAATGTATATAAAAATAGCAGATTTACCAGAAAATACGGTAAAACCTGTTTTGGAAGAATTTCAGAAAACGCTCGAAAAAGAAGGAGACAAGCTTCATGTAGAATTGTAATTCCTTAAAATTAAAAATAATTATTATGAACACATTTTTAAAAATATTAATAACAGCTTTTGCTGTAGTAGTTCTGTCTTATGTTTTACCAGGAGTAACTGTTTCTGGGTATTTTTCTGCCATAATCGTTGCAGCTGTTATTGCGTTGCTTAATATGTTTGTAAGACCAGTTTTAATTTTCTTTACGTTGCCAGCAACATTAGTAACCTTAGGGTTGTTTCTATTTGTAATTAATGCTGTTATTATTTTACTGGCAGATAAATTGGTAAGTGGCTTTGCTGTGTCTGGCTTTTGGGTAGCTTTATTGTTTAGCATTTTACTGTCTTTTCTTCGATCCTTTTTGTTTAAATTATTTAAAGAAGAGAAAAATACTTACTAACTTATTTCCTAAAGTATATGTAAGATACATAACAGGTTTTATGTCAATCAAATATTATCTTTTTTTCTTACTGAAATAGAACGCTTTAAATACTTGCAGGGTAAATATAATTCA
>CAYPHE010000162.1:0-6122 GCA_964410075.1 uncultured Polaribacter sp. | reverse complement strand
TTTTTACAAAATAAAGCCGCTGGTTTTGCTACAAACCTCTACCCTATTCCTGCATTAACCCAACAGATACAGGGCAAGGAAATGGCTGAATTATACGATATGCAACAAGCAGGAGCTATTGCGTTTGGAGATTATAAACATGCTATTTCAAACGAAAATTTACTAAAGATTGCTTTATTGTACGCGCAAAACTTTAATGGTTTGGTATTGAGTTTTCCTAAAAACAAATCAATAGCCGGAGAAGGTGTTTCCAACGAAGGTAAAAACAGTACTTTATTAGGTTTAAAAGGAATTCCCGCTTTAGCGGAACACATCCAAATTGCAAGAGATTTATTTTTATTAGAATACACTGGAGGTAAACTACACATTCCTACAATTACTACTGAAAAATCGGTTCAGCTAATTGCCGAAGCTAAACAAAAAGGACTGCAAGTTAGTTGTAGTGTTGCAGCCCACCACTTATTTTTAACCGACGAAGAGCTACATGGTTTTGATAGTAATTTTAAAACAAACCCACCTTTACGAACAGAAAATGATGTAGTTGCATTACAAAATGCAGTTAAAGAAGGTATTATAGACTGTATAACTTCCGATCATGAGCCTAAAGACATCGAGGAGAAAAAAGTAGAGTTTAGTATTGCTGAAGATGGTACAATTGGTTTAGAAAGTTGCTTTGGAGTTGTAAATTCAGTTTTAGAACTAGAAAAAGTAATTGAATTACTTACCACAAAACCAAAACAAATTTTTCAAATTAAAAACTACAGTATTAAAGAAGGAAATAAAGCTGAACTTACTTTTTTTAATCCTGATAAGAGCTACACATTTTCAAAAAAAGATATTTTATCAACTTCAAAAAACAGTGCCTTTTTAGGTAAAAACTTAAAAGGATTGGTTTACGGAATTTTTGCTAATAAACAACTGGTTTTAAAAGACTAACATGACCTTAAATTATATTGAAAGAGCTCCAAAAGTAGCTAGTGAAAATCCACCTTTGCTATTATTATTACATGGCTACGGTAGTAACGAACAAGATTTATTTTCTTTTGCTAATGAGTTACCTGATGAATTTTTAATTATAAGTGCACAAGCGCCGCATACCTTAGGTTATGGAAGCCATGCTTGGTATGCTATTAATTTTGATGACGTAAATGGTAAATTTTCTGATTTAGAACAAGCCAAGGAGTCTATTGATAAAATTGCATTTTTTATTGATGAAATAAAAGAAAAATACAAAACCGATTCAGACAAAACATTTGTACTAGGTTTTAGCCAAGGAGCTATTTTAAGTTATTCTCTAAGTTTTTTCTATCCAAATAAAGTCAATTTTATAATTGCTTTAAGTGGTTATATTAATAAAGATTTGTTACCAGAAAAAATAGAAAATGCAAACATAAAAACAAACTACTACTGTTCTCATGGAACTGTAGATCAGGTTTTACCTGTAGAATGGGCAAGAAATTCGAAACCTTTTTTAACTAATTTAAATTTAGAAAACGAATATTCAGAATATCCTGTTGGTCATGGTGTTGCTCCACAAAATTTTCTTAGCTTTAAGAATTGGATTTTGAAACACTTATAAAATGAACTTATCTGCAAAAATACTAATTGGTCTTATTTCGTTTTTGCACTTGTATATTTTATGGTTCGAAATGTTTGCTTGGGAGACCAAAGGCAGAAAAGTATTTTCTAAATTCCCAAAAGAACTCTTTGCTAAAACTAAGGCTATGGCAGCAAACCAAGGTTTGTACAACGGTTTTTTGGCTGCTGGTTTAATTTGGACATTTTTTATTAAAGATATTGTTTGGCAACAGCATATAGCCTTATTCTTTTTAAGTTGTGTAGTTATTGCTGGTATTTATGGTGCTTATTCTGTGGATAAAAAAATAGCAGTTGTGCAAACTATTCCTGCGATATTAGCAGTAGTTTTAATTTTTATATAAAGCTAAAGATATCTTTTTTAAAAATATTTCTTTAGAAAAAGGTTTTGAAATAATCGCTGTAAAACCAGATTCTATATAATTTTTCACTTCTTTTTCTTGTGTGTTTGCCGTTAACGCTAAAAAAGGAATTTGTTTATTTTTAGAATGAAAATCTTCATTTTTTTTAAGCAACTCATCCCCCTTTAAATTTGGCATATTTATATCTAATAAAACCAAATCATAAACTTCTTTTTTAAGCTTTTCTAAAGCCTCTAAACCATCGTTTACAATAGTAATATTAGCTTGCTCTTTATTTAAAAAGTTTTTTACAATAAACTGATTCATCGTATCATCATCAGCTATTAAAATATTCTTTTCTTTTAAAATAGAGGAATCTTTAATAGTAGTTTCTTCTGTAAAATGCTGTTTAGCTTCTAATACATTTTTAAAAGAAAATTGTACTGTAAACTTTGTACCTACACCTAGTTTACTTTCTACAGCAATACTTCCATCCATAGCTGTTACCAAACGTTTTACAATAGCCAAACCTAAGCCAGCTCCTCTTAAAATACGATTGTCGTCTAAGTTATTTTGTTTGTATTCTTCAAAGATTTTTTGAGTTTGATCTTCCGTCATTCCTCTTCCTGAATCTTCTACAACAAATGTTATGGTATTTTTTTTATCTATTTGTTCTGCTAAATCTGTAGACAATTTTACATAACCTTCTTTTGTAAACTTTAAGGCATTTGTTAGTAAATTAGACAAGACTTGACTTATACGAACACCATCTCCTACTATTTTTTTATCACTTTTGAGATTAAAATTATTTTCAATAGTAACCTTTGCGTTGTTATTTGCAATTTCTAAATTAGAAATACAATTGTTTACTATATTTTGTAGAACAACTTCTTCTTCGACCAAGTTTAGTTTACCAGCTTCAATACGAGATAAATCTAAAATATCGTCAACAATAACTTTTAAACTTTTACCTGAATGAATAATATGTTCTGAATGAATTTTTGCTTTTTCCGATAGGTTTTCGCTTGCTAACAACTCTGCATTTCCTAAAATTCCGTTTAAAGGATTTCTAATTTCATGACTCATCATTGCTAAAAAGCGAGATTTTTCTTCGTTTGCTTTATCAGCTAGTACTCTAAGTTTTTCTAACTCTTTATTATTTTCTGCTATTTTTCTTTTAACGAAAAATAGATCATTTCTTTTTTGATTGAGTTCGTCTATATATTTATAAACACTGGTTCTATTATGAAAGAGTACTGTTATATTTTTTTCTGTTCTTAACAACTCTACATCAACATTAAACTCCTTATCACCAAAAGTCAATAACATTCCCTCTAACAAAAAAGGCTCATTAATTGTTAACGCATCTAAAGTCCCTTCTAAAAAAGGAGCTACTGTAAAAATTGTTGCGTCTTTCTGAAACGCTTCTCTACTAAATTCACCAGATAATACAGCTATAATAGTTCCATTAGGATCTATTTCTACCTGAATAAAAAGTAATTTAATTTTCGAAGGAATCAATTCTATTATTTTAAAGATTGTTGTGTAAGCTCCAAAAAGGCCTCTTCTACATTTGCATTTTCTTTGGCACTAGTAATTAAATCTATTTTTGCAGTAGCTTTAGTTTTAACAGCTTCAATTTCTTCATCCGTTAGCAAATCTTTTTTATTACCAATTACCAAAAAATCTTGTAGGCCAGAAAGATTTTTAACCATTGCCAAATTTTCATCTAAAGTCAAGTAAGTTTCTTCTCTACTTAAATCAAAAACATACATGGCAGCATGAGCTCCTAAAAAATAGGCTTTAGGTATTTTTTCGTTTCCGTCTGTACCAGCAACATCCCAAATTAGCAATTTTACTTCTTGGTTATTGCATTCTACTATTTTCTTACTAACACGAACACCAATTGTACTAATGTAATCTTCAGAAAATTCGTTTTTTACAAATCTTCTAATTAACGAAGTTTTACCAACGCCAAAATTACCTACTAACAGTACTTTTTTTGCAATCATTTACTAACTAAAATTGTAGTTTATTCCGTAATCAGCTCTTTTTCTATAAGTTGATTTAGTTTTTCTTCATCAGACAAATAGGCTCTTTTTCTTAAAATAATTTCTGCTAAATTATTTATTTTGTCTAATAATTCTTCTTTAAAAGTAGCATTTAAAACACCTGAGCAGGCAATTGCAATATAAATACTTTTAAAGTTTTGAATGGAAAGTTGAAAGGTTTCAAATTTAATATCTTCTAAATCTTGCCCCTCTTTGTTAAAAGCGTCTTCTGCAAACGATTTAATGGCAGTTAACATACCAGAAACCATATCTTTATCTGCTATATTTCCTCTGGAGTAACTTCCTGCCAACAAACCAGATTCTTTTTCGATAATAAAAACCTCTTCAATTATAGGCTCAAAAACCTCTTGCAAAACAACGTCTGCATCGTTTTTCTTGCCTTTTATAAAACGTTTAAAAATTTCTTGAAGAGAAAATTTTTCTTTTACGGTTTTGTTTACACTTTCCGTTAGTTTTGTTATTTCGCTAACAATAGCTTTTTTGACCAATTTACCCATAATAGGGTACAAAGCCTCTACAACTTCGTCTTGTGAGTCTCTAATTTGAACTTTTATGGTTTCTGTTATGGTTTCTCCAAAATATTCTGGAAATTTTTCTCGAAGATCAGCTATTTTTTCATCAATTAACGGTGATACTCTTCCAGAAAGTTTTTCTTGAAGTAGGTATTCATCACTAAGTAGATTAAATTTAGCTCTGTCTTCTTCTAACAGTAATTGCCTTAGCAGTTCAAAACGGTCTTTATTGTTATCTGCTGTTGCTTTTTTCATTTATTCTTGCAACATCAACGCAATTTTCTCTAGTGCTTTACCTAGTTTTCTTCTGTCAGCTTTTTCGTCATCTAAATCTGCCAAACGCTTATCTAAATCGTCATTTAAATCTTGAAATTTATGATCCATTAGACTTTCTAAATCTGCTAGTTTGTTTTCTAATTGCTCTACAGAAGCGGCAAGGTTCTTTGCCGTTTTTTGGTCAAGTGCTGTTATTCTATTAGAAACCTCGTCGAATTCGCTATTATATTGCTGAATATTTTCACCAAAAATAAGGTCTCTTACTGCTGCAATTCTGTCCTCAGTTTTTTTTACTTCTGCTGCTTTCGCTTTTTCTTCGGATTTATTTTCCATAAGTTGATACTAAATGTTGATTATTCTAAGAGTTGGGTAATATTATTATTAGTAATTACAATACCAATAGAAACAAATATACATTAAAAAAGTAGATTAGTTACACCTGTAGCTGCAAACCATCATAAGCTAGAAAAACATTATTTGGTAGTTGTTTTTCAACCTCTGCATGAAAACCTAGTAAATGGCTAATATGGGTAAAATATGCTTTTTTAGGCTGTAACTCTTTAACAAAAGTGATTGCCTCTTCTAAATTGAAATGTGTAAAATGTGGCTCTATACGCAGTGCATTTACAATTAAAACATCTAAATTTTTTAATTTTTCTTTTTCAATTTCATCTATATATTTTACATCAGTCAAATAAGCAACATTACCAAACCTATAACCTAAAATAGGTAATTTACCATGCATAACAGTAATTGGCACTATTTCTAAACCTGCTACAGTAAAAGGTTTTTCTTCAACTAAATTGGGTATTACGCTAGGTGCACCAGGATACCTGTTTTCTTTACTAAAAATATAATCGAAACGTTTTTCTAAGTTTCTAAAGACACGTTCGTTTAAATAAATAGGCATCTCTCCTATTTGATAGCAAAAGGGTCTTAAATCATCTAATCCAGAAGTATGATCTGCATGTTCGTGCGTAAAAAAGACACCATTTAAAGACTGTACATTTTCTCTTAACATTTGCTGTCTAAAATCTGGGCCACAATCTACAGTAAAAGAAAAATCATCCCAAGAAATTAAAATAGAAGAACGCAAACGTTTGTCTTTATTGTCTTTTGAAAAATTTACAGGATGCTTACTTGCAATCATAGGAATTCCCTGAGAAGTACCTGTGCCTAAAAATGTAATTTTTAACAATTTTTTATTAGCGTTCATTATAACAAAAGTACAGAAAATATAGAATGTTCCTTTTCTATTTTAGTATTTTTGTAAGGACTCGAAAAATAAAAACTATGGCAATATCTTTAAAAGGAGATCAAGAAAT
>CAYPHE010000161.1:0-6130 GCA_964410075.1 uncultured Polaribacter sp. | reverse complement strand
ATGAGCGTATTACTTTAGAGGCTGATGAAATTGCACAAACTGAAACATATGATGAGGAATCATTACACATGCGTCAGTTATTAAAAACTAGATTAATCGACATGGATCTTTCTGTAAGAGCATTAAATTGTTTAAAAGCTGCAGAAGTAGATACATTAGGAGATTTAGTTTCTTTTAATAAAAGCGATTTAATGAAGTTTAGAAACTTTGGAAAAAAATCATTAACAGAACTAGAAGAATTAGTTATTGTTAAAGGTCTAAGTTTTGGAATGGATTTAACAAAATACAAACTAGATAAAGACTAGTAACATATAAAATAGTAGATATTATAAGTGAAATTTAAACTTTTTAATATCTACTATTTTTACTTTTAATATTTAATATAATTTTTTCATAGTTTGCTCCTCAAAAGAGTAGTAGCAAGATGAAACCGTAAAACAAAAGTCATGAGACACGGAAAAAAACACAACCATTTAGGTAGAAAAACGGCACACAGAAAAGCAATGTTAGCTAATATGGCTTGTTCTTTAATAGAACACAAGCGTATTAATACTACAGTTGCAAAAGCAAAAGCATTAAGAGTTTTTGTTGAGCCTATTATTACAAAATCTAAAACTGATACTACTCATAACAGAAGATTAGCTTTTTCTGTATTAAGAGATAAATACGCAGTTTCAGAATTGTTTAGAGATATAGCTGTAAAAGTTGCAGACAGACCAGGAGGTTACGTTCGTATTATAAAATTAGGAAATCGTCAAGGAGATAACGCTCCAATGGCAATGGTAGAATTAGTTGATTATAACGAATTGTACGATCCTAAAGGAAATAAAGCTAAAAAATCTACAAGAAGAAGTCGTAGAGGAGGAGCTAAAAAAACTGCTGAAGCTCAAGTTGAGGAAACTACAGCATCAGAAGAAAAAACTGAAGAATAGAATGAAATTCTTTTGAATTCATATAAAAGGGATAAACGTTTACGTTTATCCCTTTTTTTATATTTCTTAAGTTGTTTTTAGAAAACAAAATAAATACATTTTAATAAAAAAATTACAATTGTTGAAAAACACAAAGTTCAACTACAGTTTTAAAAACTAATAATTTGTAATTTTGCAAAGCAATACACACAACTACACTATAAATGAAATATCAAACTAGAAAAAAGGCATTAGTTTTATTGGCAGATGGTACTATTTTCTACGGAAAATCTGTTGGAATTGAAGGAACTGCAACTGGTGAAATTTGTTTTAATACTGGAATGACAGGTTATCAAGAAATTTTTACAGACCCATCTTATTACCAACAAATTATGGTAACTGCAAATGCGCATATTGGTAATTATGGAGTTAATGATGAAGAAATAGAGTCAGATAATATTCAAATTTCTGGTTTAATTTGTAGAAACTTTAGTTTTACACATTCTAGAGCAGACTCCAATGGAAACTTAAAAGATTGGTTTACAAAACATAATTTGGTAGCTATTTCAGATGTAGATACTCGTGCTTTAGTGGCTTATATTAGAGATAATGGAGCTATGAATGCAATAATTTCTACAGAAGTAGATAATATAGAAGCATTAAAAAAACAATTGGCAGAAGTACCAAGTATGGTCGGGTTAGAATTGGCTTCACAAGTATCAACGAAAACATCTTATACTATTGGAGATGAAAACGCTTCTGTTAAAATAGCAGCTTTAGATTTAGGAATTAAGAAAAATATTCTTAGAAATTTAGAAGCAAGAGGCGCTTACATAAAAGTATTTCCATATAATGCTTCATTTGAAGAATTGGCTGCTTTTAACCCAGATGGTTATTTTATCTCAAACGGACCTGGAGATCCAGAACCTTTAACAAGTGCAATTAATGTTGCAAAAGAGATCATTAAAAGAGATTTACCTTTATTTGGTATTTGTTTAGGACATCAAGTTATTGCTTTAGCTAACGGAATTTCAACTTACAAAATGCACAATGGACATAGAGGAATAAATCATCCTATTAAAAACGAATTAACAGGAAAAGGAGAAATTACCTCTCAAAACCATGGTTTCAATATCAATAGAGAAGAAACTGAAGCAAATGAAAATGTAGAAATTACTCATACTCATTTAAATGATAATACTGTGGCGGGTATTCAAATGAAAGATAAAAAGGTGTTTTCTGTACAATATCACCCAGAAGCTGGTCCAGGACCAAATGATTCTAAGTATTTGTTCGATCAATTTATAGCCAATATTAAAGAGTCTAAGAAAGTTTTATCGTAACTTAATTGTATTTCGTCTACAGTTAAACGTTTTTTATCAATTTTTTTGTAATAAGTGATAAATAAAACCGACCTTTACAGTGTGATGTAAAAATCACATTCTTTTTCATAGCAATTTTCCCACTCATTTTATATGAGTGGGTTTTTTATTTAAACTCATTTTAAAATTTATAGAGTAAACGTTTTCGTAATTTATTAGGCACATATCTTCAAATGCTAATTACATTTTTGTAATTTAGCCACTTTACAAAACGATAAAAAAATTAATTTAAAAATAAAAAAATGAGTATTATTCTTAGCGTTCACGCACGTCAAATTTTTGATTCAAGAGGTAACCCAACTGTAGAAGTAGATGTAGTTACAGAAAGCGGAGTTTTAGGAAGAGCTGCTGTTCCATCAGGAGCTTCAACAGGAGAACATGAAGCTGTAGAATTACGTGACGGAGGAAGCGATTATATGGGTAAAGGTGTTTTACAAGCTGTAAAAAACGTAAACGATATTATTGCTGAAGAGTTAATAGGAACTTCTGTTTTCGAACAAAATGCTATTGATAAACTAATGATTGATTTAGATGGAACGCCAAATAAATCAAAATTAGGAGCAAATGCAATTTTAGGTGTTTCTTTAGCGGTTGCAAAAGCTGCTGCAGAAGAAATAGGTATGCCTTTATATAGATACGTTGGTGGTGTTTCTGCAAATACACTTCCTGTTCCAATGATGAACATTATTAACGGAGGTTCTCACTCAGATGCTCCAATTGCATTTCAAGAGTTTATGGTTATGCCTGTAAAAGCAGAAACGTTTACTCAAGCTATGAAAATGGGATCTGAAATTTTTCATAACTTAAAGAAAGTTTTACACGACAGAAATTTATCTACAGCTGTAGGAGATGAAGGTGGTTTTGCACCAACTTTAGATGGTACAGAAGATGCTATAGAAACAATTGCTTTAGCTGTTAAAAATGCAGGTTATTCTTTTGGTGATGAAATTAAAATTGCTTTAGATTGTGCTGCTGCAGAATTTTATGTTGATGGTAAATACGATTACTCAAAATTTGAAGGAGAAACAGGAAAGATAAGAACTAGTCAAGAACAAGCAGATTACTTAGCAGAATTAGCAAGTAAATATCCTATTATTTCTATTGAAGATGGTATGGATGAAAACGATTGGGAAGGTTGGAAATATTTAACTGAAAAAATCGGAGATAAAGTACAATTAGTTGGTGACGATTTATTTGTAACTAACGTAGAGCGTTTATCAAAAGGAATTGAAAACGGAATTGCAAATTCAATTTTAATTAAAGTAAACCAAATTGGTACGTTAACAGAAACGATTTCAGCTGTAAATATGGCTAAAAATGCAGGATATACTTCTGTAATGTCTCACAGATCTGGAGAAACAGAAGACAATACAATTGCAGATTTAGCAGTTGCATTAAACTGTGGTCAAATTAAAACAGGTTCGGCTTCTCGTTCAGACAGAATGGCAAAATACAATCAATTATTACGTATTGAAGAAGAGTTAGAAGAAACTGCATATTTTCCAAAAGAGAATGCATTTAAGATATAAGTAGTTTTTCTACTTTAAAAATTACAACCTCATAAGCAATTATGAGGTTTTTTTTGTGAATTATTTATCTAAGTTAATAAAGTTTTAAATTTTTAAAAATACATTTCAACTTACTTTCAATTTTCATCAAAATTTATTAAATTCGTGCCTCCTTAAAAAGACTTAAAATCAGTAGTAAATGTCAGAAAAAGCAAAGTTATCAATAGGTGAAAATTCATACGAGTTTCCATTAATAAAAGGTACAGAAAACGAAGTTGCAATAGATATAAAAACCTTAAGAGGTGCAACTAATGGAGTAGTTACAATAGATCCAGGATTTAAGAACACTGGCTCTTGTGAAAGTGCGATTACTTTTTTAGATGGAGAAAAGGGAATACTTCGTTACAGAGGGTATCCTATTGAACAATTAGCTGAAAAAGCTGATTTTTTAGAAGTTGCTTACGCACTTATTTTTGGTAGTTTACCAACAGAAGCTGAACTAGAAAAGTTTCATTCAGATATTAAAGAAGAGTCTTTAGTAGATGATGATGTAAGAAAAATTATTGAAGCGTTTCCTAGAAATGCACACCCAATGGGAGTGTTATCTTCTTTAACTAGTGCTTTAACTGCTTTTAATCCAGATTCTGTAGATATTTCTTCAGAGGAAGATATGTACAATGCAATCGTACAAATTTTAGGTAAATTTCCTGTGTTAGTTGCTTGGGCAATGCGCAAAAAACAAGGATTACATTTAAATTATGGGAAAAAATCTTTAGGTTATATAGAGAACTTACTTTATATGATGTTCAAACAACCTAACGAAGAGTTTAACATTAATCCTATTATTAAAAATGCAATGGATAAGTTGTTGATCTTACATGCAGATCATGAGCAAAACTGTTCTACTTCTACAGTAAGAATTGTTGGTTCTTCTCATGCAGGATTATTCCCTTCTTTAGCTGCAGGTATTTCTGCTCTTTGGGGACCATTACATGGTGGTGCAAACCAAGCCGTTTTAGAAATGTTAGAAGCTATTAAGGAAGACGGAGGAGATACTAAAAAATACATGGCAAAAGCAAAAGATAAATCAGATCCTTTTAGATTGATGGGCTTTGGTCATAGAGTATATAAAAACTTTGATCCTAGAGCAAAAATTATTAAAAAAGCAGCTGATGAAGTTTTAGCTGATTTAGGGGTAAATGATCCTATTTTAGATATTGCAAAAGGATTAGAGCAAGAAGCTTTAAACGATCAATATTTTGTTGATAGAAAATTATATCCTAACGTAGATTTTTATTCTGGTATTATATACAGAGCAATGGGAATTCCAGTAGAAATGTTTACTGTAATGTTTGCTTTAGGAAGATTACCTGGTTGGATTGCGCAATGGAAAGAAATGCGCTTACGTAAAGAGCCAATTGGTAGACCACGCCAAATTTATATCGGCGAGAACGAAAGAGATTTCGTAGACATAGCAAAAAGATAATATAAAAAAGCTCCATAATTTATGGAGCTTTTTTATTTTGTGCCCATGATGAAACTAAATATTCAAAACGAAACTTCTCTTCTAAAGGCAGTTGTTTTAGGAACTGCAAAAAATAATGGAGGTATTCCTAAGGTAGATAATTGCTATGATCCTAAAAGTATTGAACACGTTTTGGCAGGAACCTACCCAAAAGAAAAAGATATGGTTTTGGAAATGGATGCAGTTGAAAAAGTATTTCAAAAGCATAATATTACTGTTTATAGACCTAATGTAATTGCAGATTATAACCAAATATTTAGTAGAGATATTGCTTTTGTTGTTGACGATATATTTATAAAATCGAATATTTTACCTGATAGAGAAAGAGAGTATTTAGCAATTAACAATGTAATTCATCAAATAGAAAAAGATAAAATAATTACACTTCCAGAAGAATGCCATGTAGAAGGTGGAGACGTAATTATTCATAACGATTACATTTTTATTGGTACTTATTCTGGCAAAGATTATCCAGATCTTATAACTGCAAGAACAAACAAAGCTGCTGTAAATGCACTTACTGACTTATTTCCTAACAAAAAAATAAAAGCTTTTGAACTCCGAAAAAGCAATACAAATGCAAAAGAAAATGCATTGCATTTAGATTGTTGTTTTCAACCTGTAGGAAAAGATAAAGCAATTCTTCATAAAAACGGATTTTTAATTGAAGACGAATACAATTGGCTAGTTAATTTTTTTGGTAGAGAAAATATATTTGAGATTAATAAAGAAGAAATGTATCTTATGTACAGTAATATTTTTTCAATTTCAGAAGATATTGTTATTTCAGAACAAAATTTTATT
>CAYPHE010000160.1:0-6168 GCA_964410075.1 uncultured Polaribacter sp. | reverse complement strand
GTATATTTCCCAGAATAAGGTCCACAAGGTGCACTAACTCCGTCTCCAGGACGTGTACCACTTTTTAGTTGAAAACTAGGTAATAATTCTTTCATGTTTCCATCTTTGTCTGGCCCGAATTTATAAACAACAGGAAAACCATCTCCTGCCCAGCCGACTTGTAATACTTCTTCTGGTATTTCTTCTGTTGTTGAAATTCCTGGTTTTAGATCTTCTACATACTCAAACATATTGCCATGATAATGGTAGCCAGAGTTCGGGTTAACGTGTGCAGAAGCACAGTCTAATCCTACATAATCTCTACCTGACCCAATATTTGTGGTAGGTTCAAAAACCCAGTCCCAATTGTACTCCCCTGTACTTGTATTTTCAAAAATAAAAGGTGTTGCAGGCGCAGGCATCATGTAAACGCCGTTTAAAGCAATACCAAAAAAATTGGCAGGTCTTCCGTTTGCTCTAGTTAAACTGGTTGTTATGCCAGATAGTTCTGGATTCAAATCAAATTTATATACTCTATAATAAGGTTCTGGTATTCTTGGTGAAACGAAACAAAAATCGTGACTCGGATAATTATTAGAATATACTACTCTTTGTTCTCCTTCTAAATATTCGTAATAAACACTTGGGCTAGTAGCTGTTCCACAACATGGAATGTTATCGAAACTCAACACATCTGTAACTCCACAAGTAGTTGTGTTTTCACAATCATCTATTGTGGTTTCTGTTCCGTTTTTAATACCATCATTACAAGACCAACCTGTTCTTATGGTTTGTGCTTCTTGTTTTAGCATTGTTTTTATTGCTTCTTGCTCACTAGTTAGGTTTCCAATTAAATCTGTAGCTTCCAAAAAGTCGTTTTCTAAATCATAAAACTCTTCACTTCCATTCTCATCTTCTATTAACTTATATTTTGCTGTTCTAGTTGCCCAAGATTCAACTCCATTGCTTTCATAATCAGAGTAATTAACGGTTCTCGTAATTTTATCTGTAAAAGAAAGTGCAGGTTTTAAACTTAAACTATTGTCTGTTCCTCCTAAGATTTCCACTCCTGCCAATTCTAAAATAGTTGCATGTAAATCTGCTGCGTGAACTAGACCTTCTTCAACTTCGTTTACCCTTGCTACAGATTTTCCAGTTATTATCATAGGTACTCGAATTCCTCCTTCATATAAAGATGATTTTACATGCCCTCTAGGAAAATAAGTACTTGCTCTACCAGGCGTACCATTATCTCCAATAAAAACAATAACGGTATTTTCTAGTGTTTCTTCGTCCATACTTTCTAACAAACGGTTTATTTCATAATCCATATTCTCTATCATTGCTAAATAAGTAGTTGCATCATCTGTAGGATTAGTTGTATAAGTTCCATCTGGTGGAGTTTGAAAAGGAATGTGTGGAGCTACATGAGCCAACCATAAAAACCAAGGTTTTGTTTGATTGTCTATCCAAGAAATGGCACGATCTGTAAAATGTTTGGTAACATATTCCTCTACTTGTTCTTCATTACCTTCTGTATTTAATTTTGTCCAATTATAATAATCATCTACTTGAGAAGTAAACACACCTTCGTAATAGGGAACTCCTGTATCTGCTGGATGACTAGAATTACTACTGCTGCTTCCGCCAATGTGCCATTTGCCAATAACACCCATACTATAATCTGTTGGACTTTCGTCTTTTATTTTAGAAAATAAAGAAGTATGAACGGGATCTAACTCTAATGGTGGTCTTAATACACCTGTTTTAATTCCGTATTTACCACTCATAATTGCCGCTCTTGTTGGAGAACATTGTGGCGTTGCCCAACAATTGGTAAAAGAAACTCCTTTTTCTCGAAAAGAATTTAAGGTTGGAGTATTAGGCAAATTGGTAGTTATACCAAAACCAGAAACAGCATCTACACCCATATCGTCTGCAATAATTAATAAAATATTTGGAGATTGTTGTTGGCTAAAGATTGCTGTAACAAATAATAAAAATAATATTCTTAAAGGCTTCATTGAACGGATTTTACTGTAATTCATTGTTTTGCAAAAACACAAATTACTTGTTTATATTTAATTTTTAGACACTGTTTTTTAAGAAAAGTTTAATAACAATTGGTTATTTTTGGTTTTAATTAAACATTACCATTAAAAACGATTAACTATACTTCTAAAATTTAGATAGTTACACAACAAATAAAAAAATGGAAAAACAGCTTTTAATAGGAAAAAATATAAAATTAAGGGCTTTAGAACCAGAAGATTTATCTTTTTTATTTGAAATAGAAAACAACGAAATCTTTTGGGAAGTAAGTCATACCCAAGCTCCTTTTTCTAAGTTTTTATTAAAACAATACCTAGAAAATGCTCATTTAGACATTTATGAAGCGAAACAGTTGCGTTTGGTTATTGCTGATAAAAACACAGACGAACCTTTTGGGTTGATTGATTTATTTGATTTTAATCCAAAACACAAAAGAGCAGGAATCGGTATTTTGGTACATCCTAATTTTCAAAAAAAAGGGTTTGCTTCAACAGCCTTATCTATTTTGATTAATTATGCTTTTACTTATTTAGACCTACATCAATTGTACGCTAATATTACAGAAGGTAATGAAAAGAGTATTTCGTTATTTGAAAAGTTTAATTTTAAAAAGGTAGGTATTAAAAAAGATTGGCTTTTTACTAACAATTCTTACCAAAATGAAATTTTATATCAATTGATAAAAGACTAATTTTGCATTTTCAATTTTATATTTAATTATTTGTGAATAAAAAGTTATTTTTTGTTGTTCCTATTATTGTGTTAGTTATAGCTATTTTCGGGTATTCTTTTTATCAAAAAATATACGGTAGTTCAGTTACAAAAACGTCTTCGGTTTATATTTATTCAAATGATAGTTTTAAAATTCTTCAGAAAAAAATTAAGCCTCTACTTAAAGATATTGACGACTTTAACTGGGTTGCCAATAAAAAGAGTTTTAAAACACCTAAAGCTGGGTATTACTTATTAAAAGAAGGAATGTCTAATGATGAAGTAGTGAATTTATTACGAATTGGAGCACAAACCCCAATAAAAGTATCTTTTAACAACCAAAATACTTTATCGCAATTTGTAGCTCGAATCTCTGAACAAATTGAAGCAGACTCACTTGCTCTATACAATGCTTTTACTGATACTAATTTTTTAGACAAAAATAAACTGACCAAAAAAACAGTATTGCAAATTTGTTTACCCAATACTTATGAATTTTACTGGACAACATCACCAGAAAATTTTAGAAACAAACTACTGAATTATTATAACAAATTTTGGAATGGAAATAGACTTGCAAAAGCCAAACAACTTAATTTGACCAAAACAGAAGTTATTACTTTAGCTTCTATCGTTCAAAAAGAAACCGCTAAAAGAGAAGAAAGACCAAGGGTTGCAGGTTTGTATTTAAATCGATTAAAAAAAGGTTGGCCCTTACAAGCGGATCCTACTATAATTTATATTTTAAAAGAAAAAAACGGACAAAATTTTGTTGTAAAACGTGTATTAACAAAAGATTTATCAATAGTTTCTCCTTATAACACCTACTTAAATGCTGGCTTACCTCCTAGCCTAATTGCAATGGCAGATATAAGTAGTATTGATGCTGTTTTAAATGCAGAAAAGCACAACTATTATTTTATGTGTGCTAATGTAGAAAATATTGGGTATCATAAATTTGCAAAAACCTTAAGTCAACACAATAGAAATGCAAACCAATACAGACGTTGGTTAAATAAATTAGGAGTAAATAGATAAGTTTATGAAGCAACTTTCTCATGACGAAATTAAAAATAAGCACCAACAATTTAATATAACTATTGTTTGTGATGCCATTAGAACTCCTGAAAATATAGGAATGTGTTTTAGAGTTGCGGAAAGTTTTGGTGTAGAACAAATTTATTTTCACAGTACTTCTCCATCAACAGAAAATAGAATCGTAAAGAAAACCGCAAGAAATACAATACAACAAATCAATTACAATTTTTATGAAGATTTTGGTTCTTTAATTCATAAACTGAAAGCAAAAGGCTATACCATTATTGGCATAGAAATTACTGATAAAAGCATCAATATTCAAGATTTTAATTTTAAAAAACACGAAAAAATCGTCTTACTTTTGGGAAGCGAGCGTAATGGAATCGATCAAATTAATTTGGTAGATTATACTGTTGCTATTCCCATGTTTGGAAGAAATTCATCTATGAACGTGGTGCATAGTTTAGCAATTACTTTGTATGAAGCTACAAATCAGCTAACGCATTCTAATTATCCCGAAGGGAAAAAATAGTATAAACTTGTCTTTTATTAGACAAATGAACATAAAATTTAAGTAAATAAGCCTCTTAAGAGGACAAAGGTGGGAATATGAAAGGAATTTTACTAGTTAATTTAGGATCTCCAAACTCTACAGATCCAAAAGATGTAAAAAAATATTTAGGCGAATTTTTAATGGACGAACGTGTTATTGACGTTCCGTATTGGTTTCGTTCTTTTTTAGTAAAAGGAATTATTTTAAACACGCGACCAAAAAAATCTGCTGAAGCCTATCAGAAAATTTGGTGGGATGAAGGTTCTCCTTTAATTGTGCTTTCTGAACGTTTTACCGAAAAAATTAAAACGAAAATAGATATTCCTGTTGCTTTGGCAATGCGTTACGGTAATCCTTCTATAAAAATGGGGTTACAAGAATTACATGACCAAGATGTTGATGATGTTTTGGTGGTGCCTTTATATCCGCAATTTGCGATGGCAACTACAGAAACTATTTTGGTTTTAGCAGAGGAATTGCGAAAAGAATTTTTCCCGAAAATGAAACTATCGGATATTCCTGCATTTTACCATAGAGAAGACTATATTAAGGTTTTAGCGGAAAGTATTAAAGACTATTTGGCTGATAAAGAATGGGATAAAATCATGTTTTCTTATCACGGAGTTCCGGAACGTCATATTCGAAAATCGGATGTTACAAAAAAACACTGTAATCCTGCAGATAGAAGTTTTAAATGCTGTCAAATTCCTAATGAAACTCACCAATATTGTTATAAGCACCAATGTTATGAAACCACTAGAGGTGTTGTAGAATATTTAGGATTAACACAAAATCAATACTTTACTACGTTTCAATCTAGATTAGGAACAGATCCTTGGTTGCAACCTTATACGGACAAAACGATTGACGAATTTGGTAGTAAAGGAGTAGAAAAATTAGCTGTGGTTACCCCTGCTTTTGTTGCTGACTGTTTAGAAACTTTAGAAGAAATTGGTATGGAAGGTAAAGAAGAGTTTTTAGAAGCTGGTGGAAAACAGTTTTATACAGTACCATGCTTAAATGATAATGACGCTTGGGTTGATGTAATGTCGAATTGGCTAAATACATGGAAGGAAACGGGAAAGATTTTTAGTTAGTTGATGGTTGAATTTAAAAAAATCTCTTAGGTCTTCTATTTACAAACTATAGACGAATCATAAAATCTTTGTAATTTAGCACAAAAAGGAAGACATGGAACTTTTATATATAAAAGCACTACATATCATTTTTGTGGTTACTTGGTTTGCGGGTCTATTTTATATTGTTCGCTTGTTTATTTATCACGTTGAAGCAGAAAAAAAGCCAGAACCAGATAAAAAAATACTTCAAACACAGTATAAATTAATGAGTAAGAGACTTTGGTACATTATTACTTGGCCCTCTGCTATTCTAGCTAGTGTTTTTGCTTTTTGGATGTTATATTTAAATCCTTACTATCTAGAAAATACTTGGATGTTGGTAAAACTAGCTTTTGTTTTTGCCTTGTATTTTTACCACGGATATTGTCAGAAAATTTACAGTAATCTACAGAAAGATATTGTTAAATACTCTGCTTTTACGCTACGTTTATTTAACGAAGTATCTACCATTATTTTATTTGCTGTAGTATTTTTAGTTTCGGTAAAAAGTGCTATCAGTTGGGTTTGGGGTGTTATAGGCATTATTTTATTTGGAGTGTTACTCATGTTAAGCATTAAACTGTATAAACGCATTAGAGAAAAGAAAAGTTGGGATAAAGCTGAGAAAGAGGCTTTACAGGATAATATTGATAAAAACTTATAATATCCTGTTATATTTACGGGATATAAGTAATAAAAGTTACTATATAACTAGTT
>CAYPHE010000159.1:0-6178 GCA_964410075.1 uncultured Polaribacter sp. | reverse complement strand
GTTTTAAAACTTTATGTTTAAAATATCTCCACTCAACTGAAGCAGTTGTAACTCTAATAATTTTGCATCGTATTTTGCATTATTTAATGCGGTTTTTGCATTAATTAGGTTTACTTGTGCTTGTCTAAACACAATTGAGGTTACCTGCCCAAGTTTATATTTTTCTTCAGTTCTTTTAAAATTGTTTTCGTTAGTTAATACGTTTTCTTCTTGTGCCTTTAAAACAAATAACTGGTTTTGAAAACTAGACCATACGTTTTGTACTTGATTTTTAATGGTAATTTTCTGTTCCTCTAAAGCCACTTGTTGGTTTTCGGCTGCAATTTTAGCATTTGCCACTCTTGTTCTGGTTCCTCCGCCATCAAAAATATTCCAACTTAACGTTAAACCAGCGTTTAAACCATCTGAGGTAATTAATTTTGCACCAAACGGGTTGATTAAATTTTCGTTTTCAGTTCTATTAAAAGCATAAGAAGCATCAAAACCCAAAGAAGGTAAAAAGTTTGCTTTATTTATTTTAATGTTAAATTCACTTATGGCAATATTTTTTTCGCCTTGTTGTAAAAGAGAATTATTGGTTAAGGTTTTTTCTTGTAATTCGTTTAGGTTGAATAGATTTTCAAAATTTACATTGGTATCTACAACATAATCTGTGTTCTTTTCAATACCTAAAATTACATTTAACCCAATTTTTGAAGAAAGTAACATTTGCTTTGCGTTTAAATAAGCAATGCTATCATTATTTACATCTACTTTTGCATTTAACATTTCTAGTTTTGTAGTTTGCCCATATTCGTATTGATATTTAGCACGTTGTAAACGTTTTTTAGAAATGCTTAGTGCTTCGTGTAAATTAGATACATTGTTAGTTAATCTAGCAATCTGAAAATAACCTGTAAACAATCGTAAATAAGTGTTTTCTATAGTTTCTTTTGCCTGAATTTCAGTTAAATTATAAGTTTCTTTTAATTGTGCATAATTGTATTTTCTACCCAAACCATCAAAAATGGTGTAGTTTACACCAACAGCTGTATTGTAGTTTCTAGAAACAATTCCGTTTCCTTCTATTTCTATATCGTTACCAGTATCTCTATCTGTTAAAACAATTTTTTGATTGTTTCTAGAATAATTTATACCAGAATTAATTCCTGCCGAAGGCAGATAACCACTATTATAAATACTGGTGTTATTTTTTGCTATTTCTAAATTGTTGTTGGCTATTTTAACTCCAAAATTATTTTCTAGCGTAATTTCTAACGCTTCTTCTTTGGTTAAAATGGTTTGTCCGATAGTTAATTCGCACAAAAAAACAAAACAGATTAATAAACAACTATACTTCGTCATGTTCTGAAAATTTAGATTCTATAATTGCTCTTTCTACTTCTTCTTTGGTATGTTTTCTATCTCTAATTAGCCACCAAATGTTTTGTTTTATCTGGTTAGAAACCGATAAAAATATTGGCAACACAACTAAGGTTAGTAGCGTTGCAATTCCAATTCCGTAAGAAATAGAAATTGCCATAGGTATTAAAAATTGGGCTTGTCTGCTTTCTTCTAACAGTAAAGGAGCTAAGCCTGCAATAGTAGTTAAAGAAGTTAAGAAAATAGCTCTAAAACGAGATTTTCCAGCAGCCAATAATGCTTCGTCAAACAACATTCCTTCTTTTAAATAACTATTAAACTTTCCAATTAAAACCAAGCCATCATTCACCATAATTCCTATTAAAGCAATAATGCCTAACCACGATAAAATACCGATTGGGAAATCGTGAAAAAAGTGCCCCCAAACTACACCAATCATACTAAAAGGGATTAGTAGAATTAATAAAATAGGCTGGCTGTACGAACGAAAAGTAAAGGCAATAACAATATAAATTAGACCTAATATAATCCAACCAACAGCGCTTGCAGAATCTGTAGTTTTTTTAGCTTCTCTGTTTTGCCCTTCGTAAGAAGGTGTTACAGAAGTGTACTTAGATAAAATTTCTGGCATAACAGTAGTTTTAATTTCATCTAAAATTTCTGAAGCACTTTCTTTAGGGTTAATTAAATCTGCTGTTATTTGTATTTCTCTTTGACCATCTAAATGATTAATAGCAATATCTCCACGCTTAATAGTATATGCACCAATTTCTGAAAACGGAACTCTAGCTCCAGTAGGTGTAATTATGCGCATGTCGTCTAAATCTTTTATAGAAGAACGATCTTCTCTTTTGTAACGAACCCAAACTTTAATTTCGTCTTGTCCGCGCTGAAAACGTTGTGCTTGAAAGCCAAAAAATCCTGAACGAATTTGTGCAATAACGGTTTGTAAATTCAACCCTAACAAGTAAGCATTGTCTTTTAATTTAATGCTAATTTCTTTAATTCCAGCAGGATCATTATCAGAAACATCCTTTAGTAAAGAATTGTTTTCTAAAACTTCTTTTAATTCTTTTTTGGCAGCTTTTAGTTCTTTAATGTTATTTCCTAACAAAGAAACGGCAACTGGGCTACCTCCAAAATTTCCTCCAGAACCAAAAGTTAAACTTTCTACACCCCTTACTTTTCCTACTTTATCTCGTAAGCTATTAGTTATTTCTGGTGATGAAAAATCTCGTTCTTCACCAGGCAATAAATTAATAGTTAATGAAGCATTTGCTGTTCCAGGACCAACTCGTTTTAAGATATTTTCTACAACAGGAATGTTTCCCGTTTGGTTTTGGGTGTATTCTTCGTTAACCAACCATGCTTTTTCTTCAATCATAGAAATGATAGAATCGGTAATGTTTTCGTTGGTGCCTTCTGGCATACTTAGCGAAACACTTATCCTATCGCTAGCAATAGAAGGAAAAAAAGAAGTTCTTACAATACCACCGCCAATAGAAGAAAAACTAAAAATTAAAATGGCTAAAAAAACAGCAAAAACAAAAAAACGGTTTTTTAAACTAAAGCGTAAAAGAGGAAAATAATATTGGTCTCTTATGTTTGATAAGAATCTATCTGCATATGTATTTACTTTAGTAAAAAAGGTGTCAAACCTATTCTGTTTAATGTCTTCTCCGTTTTCTAGTTTTTTTCGTTGTAATGCTTTTGAATGTGCAATGTGAGCAGGTAAAATTATTAAAGCTTCAATTAAAGATACAGTAAGCGTTAAAAGAACAATTGTAGAAACTTCGCTAAAAAAGTTACCAATTCTTCCCTCTAGAAAAAAGAAGGTTGAAAAAGCAATTATGGTGGTTAGTATTGCAGAAATAATAGGTGGAATTACTTCCATAGTTCCGTCTATTGCAGCTCTTACTTTAGATTTACCCAAATCGTAATAATGATGATAAATATTTTCGCCAATAACGATACCATCATCAACCAAAATTCCAATAACAATTATCATCCCAAAAAGAGACAATACATTAATGGTTACGTTAAACTGTGCCGCAAAAATAAACATGCCTAAAAATGCAACGGGTAGCCCAAATGCAACCCAAATAGCCAAACGTAAATTTAAAAACAACGCTAAAAAAAACAGAACTAATAAAATTCCTACAACACCATTTTCAATCAATAATTTAGTTCTTCCAATTAAAGGTTCGCTTCTATCGCTAGTTACACTTAACTGTATATTTTGTTGTTGTGCATTAAAACTAGCAATGTACTCTTTAATTTTTTCTGCAGATGAAATTAAATCTTCGTTATTGGTATTACTTACAGAAATAGATATTGCTAAGTTGCCGTTATAAAAAATTCTGTCTGGAGTTTCAGACCAAGTATCTTTTACGTTAGCAATGTCTTTTAAACGAATAATATTTCCGCTTGTGGCTCTTACTACTAGGTTTTGAAGTTCTACACCGTAATAATTTTTATTATTGGCTCTTATTAAATAATCTTCAGCTTTTGTTTTTACATTACCTCCTGTTACCAAAATATTGGCACTACTTACAGCATTTGCAACTTCTGTAAACGTTAAATTATAAGCGCGTAAATCGTTTTCTCTTACAGAAATTTCTATTTCTTCATCAGGAAAACCAGAGAGTTCTATTTGAGAAATACCTTCTATTCTTCGTAAATCGCTTTCTACTTTTCTTGCATAATCTTTTAAAGATTTTAAGGATAAATTCTCGCCACTAACGGTAAAACCAATTGTAGAACGAATGTTTTCTACCTTAGCAATTACAGGAGGTTCCATTCCAGAAGGAAAAGACGGCACTCTATCTACCGCATTTTTAACATCAGACAAAACAACATCAATATCTTTTCCTTCTTCAATTTCTATATTTACAATTGCTGCATTTTCTCTTGATACAGAAGTAACTCTTTCTATACCTATAATTCCTTTTAAGTTGTCTTCTATTTTTAATACAACACCTTCTTCCATTTCTTGTGGAGAGGCTCCCGGATAAACTAAAGAAACATTAATTAATTCTGAATCTACCAAAGGGAAAAAGGAAGATTTTATACTAAATGCACCAATTAAACCAAAGACCAAAAAAGCAATGATGATAACATTTACTGCAACGGGGTATTTTATAAAATATGTTATTATTTTTTTCATATTTTATTGTTGCTTGTCTGTTTTTACAATCATATTGTTATAGGCTCCAGAAATAGGTTTTGCTAAAATTTTAGTTCCGTCTTTCAGTCCTGTTATAATAACATTTTCTGCACCAAAATAAATGGGTTTTACTTTTTGTAAAGATAAAATTGTATCGTTTTGTATGGTGTAAACAGCATCATTAAACAACAATCTTCTATCTATAGAAACCGCATTTTTTATTGTTTTTGCTGTAACATTTGCCTCTAAAAACAAGCCTTCTTTTAAGGTATCATCATTAATATTAATATATACTTTAATGGTTTGAGAAGTTTGTTCTACACTACCATTAACGCGAACTACTTTTCCCTTATAGCTTTTAGTTTTTTCTAAATTTGTTAGTGTAACGGTATTGCCAATTTTTAACAAATCTGCATATTCAGCTTCAACAGTAACTTGTAATTCATATTCTCCTGTGTTAATATACTCTCCAATTTTTTGACCTACTCTAACTAAAGAACCTTCTGTGGCAATTGCTTCTGTTACTATGCCGTCAAAAGGAGCTTTAATATTGTATTTATTGTATTTTAATTCAAGATTTTTAACATTGTAATAAGCAGTTATAATGCCTCTTCCAGAAATAAAAAATTTTTCTGTATCTGTATTAAATTCTGGTAGTTTTGGTACGGTTTTATTAAGATTGAAAGATTTTAAATAATCATTCCATTTCTTAAATTCTTTAGGAAAATCTAATCTTAAATCGGGTTGAATGGCAGTAATTAAATTGTATAGTTGACTTTTTTGCGACTGTAATTGCGCATAAAACTCATCAGAATTTAAACGAATTAACGTTTCTCCTTTTTTATAGATAGTTCCTTCTTTAAAAGGTTTTTTACCAGTTTTTAAAACACCAGCAACTTCTGCATAAATTTCTATTCTTCTTTTAGCAACTAAATTGCCACTTGCATTAAGTTGAATAGGAATTTCTTTTGTTTTTACGGTTTTTACAGAAACAGATTGTAACGATTTCTTTATTTGAGGTTTGGCTTTTTTATTTTTTTCTATTAAATAACTTCCTAATAAAAAAGAAGCAGTAATAAGTAGAGCACCTATTATAATTAGTACTGTTTTTCTCATGATAGAGTTTTAAAAATAAGTTTTACCAACCGTAAATTAATACCTGCAAAGATAATTTTATGCTTTTTTTGCTTTAGAAAACGGCTGTTAAAGAAAAGTTATAATTATTAGTAAAAGATAAGATATTAGTTGCACTTTATTCTTGATATTAAATATTTTATATTTATTTTTATACTAGAATTGCTAAAAAATAACGTTACATTCCAATACAAAAAATCTTTAGATGCTAGAATCTGACCTACTCAGCACTATTTTTTTTCTATTACAAAAACTAAAACAACTTTTTTTTAGTTTATTATTCATTTTGTTTACAAGTGTAATGATAGCACAAGCCCCAAATGCTCTAGATGACTATGATACAGTAGAAATAAATACAACTTTAGAAGTTGCCGCACCAGGGGTTTTAGATAATGACATATCAAGAAACAACTCAACATTAAACATAATATCGTTTGTTGTAAATGGTAGGTCTTATAATGCAGGAGAAACCGCAACTACATTTGCGGGAAATATTACATTAAATGAAGATGGTAG
>CAYPHE010000158.1:0-6187 GCA_964410075.1 uncultured Polaribacter sp. | reverse complement strand
TTTTATTGAACTGGTTTTGGTGATTGTACAAGACCTTTTCCATTATCAAATTCCCAATAAGGAATCGCTGGTTTTTTATCATCAAAAACGTAATTGTATTTTTTAAGATAATAGTCTCTTGATTCAAATTCATCGTCTATTTCAGCTAATTTTTCTTTTAATTTAGTATCTAAATCTTGCTGAATTTTTTCGAACTCTGGCTTACCTAACAAATTGTTCATTTGATAAGGATCTTTTACATTATCAAAAAACATACTCGGACCTTCTGTAGTTCTGGTGTAGGTATATTGCTTTGTTCTTATAGCTCGATAAGGAAGCTGATTGTAATTACCAGCAAATGGTGCAACATTCATTACCAAAGCAGTACGATCAGCGTTTGGATTTGGATTTTTTATCAAGTCCGATAAATCATCGCCTTGAATCCCTTCTGGAATTGTAATATTTGACAAACCTAAAAGTGATGGTAAAATATCAGGTGTGTTGATAGGTGCATTTACAACAGCTCCCTTTTGAGAATCAATCCCCGGATATCTTATTAAAAAAGGGACTTTAATTGATTCGTCCCAAGCCATTTGTTTTGCCCAAGGCCTTACTCCATGAGCTCCCATCATTTCTCCATGGTCTGCAGAAAATACAATAATGGTATTCTCTAACAGTTGTAAAGCTTCTATTTGCTTTAATAATAAACCTATGGCTTCATCGGTAGCAGTGGCATGCGCATAATACCCTTGTAATTCCTCTCTGCTTCGTTTTTCGAATTTTTTAGCAACATTTGGGTTTAAGGTTAAAGCCGCTGGCGGATACATATCTTTGTACTTTTGTGGCGCAGAATGGTGTGGAAAATGGGGTGTTGCAATAGACAATACTGCTAAAAAAGGTTTACCATCTTTTTCTTGATTTGCTAAATATTGGTTCGCATCTTCTACAATAGCAAAGGGCGAATATTTGTCCCAATATTTTAATTCGGTATCATCATTATCATAATAAGGCATTTTATTATAATTATGAGAACACTCTAAAGCTTTCCAATAGTCAAAACCTTGGCGTCTTTCTTTTGGAATAAAACCCGAACGCCCATGACCATCTAAATGCCATTTGCCCCAATAAGCAGTGTTGTAACCTTCGGACTTGTATATTTCTGCCATGGTTACTTCTTCATCAGGCAAATACAAATCATTAACAAACATTCCTGTGGTTGTTGGGAATTTGCCTGTTAATAATGCTGCTCTATGAGGTGTACAAACAGGTAAAACCGAAACTGCATTGGTAAAGTTTACCGATGTTTTTGCCAATGCATCTAAATTTGGTGTTTTTACATCTGGGTTACCTGCGTAACCTAAGGCAGAACCACGCCACTGGTCTGTTAATATATAGATGATATTTGGTTTTCTTTTATCTAAACCTTCTTTTGCTGTAGGCTGTTTTTCTTTTCCTTTACAGCTTATAAAAGAGATCAAAAGCACTGCTATTAATTTAGAAAATACTTTAATTTTCATGTGATTTTTTAAATTTTTTGGGCTTTAGTATACGCTCCAGTTCTATTTAATTCGTCGTAAATTCTCATTTTCCAGTAATAGGTTTTACCCTTTTCTAACTTGAGTGCTTTTGGTTTTACAACTTCTTTGGTATTGCCTTTTATTTTGGTGCTATTCCAAACATCTGCAATATTTTTGTTGATGTTTTCCTGAGAGGAAGCGACTAAAATTTGATAAGCCGATTGTTTTTTTGAATCTTTAGATACATTCCAACGGAATGCTTTACCATCAAACGTGTTATTTTCAATAATTAAAGCATAAGGATCTTTATACTTTTCTATTAAATCTTCACATTTTGCTCTTAAGTTATTTAATACATCTTGATATTGCTCATCATGAATAAGATTGTTTGTTTCTCTAGGATCATCTTTTAAATTGTACAATTCTTCAATAGACTTGTCATCTACATATCTAAAATACTTCCACTCTTGGGTTCTAACCCCTTCACTTGGCGCTATATTTTTAAAGTCCCATAAATGCTCTATTAAAATCGTATCACGTTCTAAATTCACATTTTTTTCGTTAATAAATGGTTTTAAACTTTTTCCGTGCCAACTTTTAGGTGCTTCTACACCTGCAAAATCTAAAATAGTTGAAGGTACATCTATATTCAAAGCCATTTGTTCTACATCTTTATGTTCTTTATTTCTAGGATCGTAAATAATTAAAGGCACTTTTAAAGAATTATCGTACATCAACCATTTCCCAGAAATTTGTCTTTCGCCTAAGAAAAATCCATTATCTCCCATTAAAACAATAATGGTATTATCTGCTATACCTTTGGCTTCTAGTTTTGTTCTAATTTTAGCGATTTCATTGTCAATTCCAGCAAGCATTCTAAAATACCCTTTAACACTATGTTGGTACTTTTCTGGAGTATCATAACGCCAATACCAACGCAAACGATTAAAGCCATCTTTTACCAATTGTGGCAATTTATTATAATCTTCATTTGAAGAAATGTTAGCATCTGGCACGGTTACATTTTCTAAAACATGATTGTTTTCTTCTTGCCAAAAATATTGCTCAACTGTATTATCGCTTGCATGAGGTGCACTAAAACTCAACTGCAAACAAAACGGTTTGTCTGTTGGTGCTTTATCTAAAAATTGCAATGCTTTTTCTCCTGTATAGCGCGTTAAATGTACCGTATCTTTACCTAAAGTTTTATAGTAATAGCTGGTAATATCTTTACGATCGTATCTTAAATCGTAATTTTCATGAACATCATAAAGAGAGTCTAGTTTTTTATATTTTACTCCAAATTTACCATACAACCCCGTATAATATCCTGATTGTTTTAAAACTCGTGGAAAAGCCTGCTCCATATACTCATCTTTCATAGCTTTACTAGTAAAACTGTAATTGTGTGTACGTTCTTGCAAACCACTAAATATACTTGCTCTACTTGCTGCACAAATAGGTGTTGTTGCTATGGTATTTTTAAAAAATACGCCACTTTTAGCTAATTTATCCATTTCTGGAGTGTGCGCTAGCGCGTTACCAGCATAACCTAAAGCATCCCATCTTTGGTCATCGGTAAGAATAAAAATAATATTAGGTTTTTCTTCTTTTGTTTTAGAAGATGTTTTTTTATTACAAGCTAAAAATGATAATCCTATTATTGATAGTGCTAGTAATTTATTCATTTTAATAATATTGATTAGTGTTTATATAGAACCCTTAGTTTACTGGTCTTGGAGATTGTACTACAGGTTTTGTATCTCCAATATTTTTATATTTTCCTTTTCCCTCATTAAACCCCCAAAACGGAATAGCATGCTTCTTTTCATCAAAGACATAATTGTATTTTTTAAGATAATAGTCTCTCGATTTAAATTCGTCGCCTATTTCTGCTAACCTCGCATTTAGCTTTTCGTCCAAATCTTTTTGAATGGCTTCTAATTCAGGTTTACCCAATAAATTATTCATCTGATAAGGATCTTTTACATTATCGAAAAACATACTTGGCCCTTCAGGTGTTCTAGCATAGGTATATTGTTTGGTCTTTATAGCACGATAAGGTGGATCATTAAAATTTGCTCCAAAAGGTGCAACATTCATTACCAAAGCAGCACGATCTGCATTTGGATCAGGCTTTTTCATTAAATCAGCTAAATTCTCTCCCTCAATCGTTTCTGGTATTTTAATATTTGATAAACTTAATAAAGAAGGTAAAATATCTGGTGTGGTTAAAGGTGCATTTACAACTGCTCCTTTTTGAGTATTTATTCCTGGATATTTAATTAAAAAAGGCACTCTAATAGATTCATCCCAAGCCAATTGTTTTACAAAAGGCTTAATGTTATGTGCCCCCATCATTTCGCCATGGTCTGCGGAAAATACAATAATCGTATTCTCTGAAAGATTTAAAGCTTCTATTTGTTGTAATAAGCGTCCTATAGCTTCATCCGTAGCTGTAGCGTGTGCATAATATCCTTGCAATTCTTTCCTGCTTCGTTCTTCATATTTTTTGGAAACATTCGGATTCAATTTTAGAGATTCTGGAGGATACATGTCCTTAAATTTTTTTGGTGCAGAGCCATGTGGGTAATGTGGTGTAGCTATAGAAACTACTGCTAAAAAAGGTGCTTCATCTTTAGCATGCTGTGCTAAATATTGGTTTGCATCTTCTACAATTGCAAAAGGCGAATATTTATCCCAGTGTTTCAACTCTTCATTATCGTTATCATAATAAGGCATTTTTGTATAATTATGAGAACATTCTAAAGCTCTCCAAAAATCGAATCCTTGACGTCTTTCTTTTGGGATATAAGTAGAACGACCATGACCATCTAAATGCCATTTACCCCAATAAGCTGTATTATAACCTGCTTCTTTATATATTTCTGCCATACACAATTCTTCCGAAGGCAAATACACATCGTTTACAATCATTCCTGTTGTTGTTGGGAATCTTCCTGTAAATAATGCTGCCCTATGCGGAGTACAAACTGGTGTTACAGATACCGTATTTGTAAAATTGACAGCTTCTTTTGCAAACGCATCTAAATTAGGTGTTTTTACATCAACGTTTCCTGCATATCCTAACGCAGAGCCTCTCCATTGATCTGTTAAAATGTATACAATGTTTGGCTTTTTAGATACTTCTTTAGAACTTTCTGATACTGACTCAGATTTTGTTTCTTTTTTACAACTTGATAAAGAAACTACGGTTAATAATAGAGTTATCGAAAATAATTTAATTTTCATTTTTTGAATAATTGTTTGGTTGGTTTTATTTAATTTTTTCAACTCCTTCTTTGGTTGCGTTAATTTCTTGTATTGTTCCGTCTTCGTTATAATATAAATATTCGATACACGTGTTTCTTCTAAATTTTGAACCACCATTCCAACCTTGCCAGTGGTAAAAGAAATAATGTTGTCCTTTATACTCAACTATAGAATGATGATCTTGTCTTTGCTTTGGATTGATGGCTCCTTTGTATTCAAATGGTCCGTAAGGACTATCTCCCATAGCATAAAAACCACCTAAACCTGCGTTATAAGAATAGTAATACTTTCCGTTGTATTTATGCATATAACTGGCTTCAAAGAAATTTTTAGCTCCATACACTATACTTCTAGGAGTTTCAGCCAATTCCAAAAGATTGTCTTTTAACAAAGCCATTTTTGGTTCTCTAACACCCCAGTACAAATACGTTTTCCCATCATCATCAGTAAAAACACAAGGATCTAACCATTGTCCTTCAACACCTTTTATCCAACCGATGTCTTTAAATGGTCCTTGAGGTACATCACTAACTGCTACTCCACAACGCATATCGTCTTTTGAACCTTTTACCGAATGCGGATACAATAAATAGTACTTGTTATTTTTATAAATGGCTGTTGGCGCCCACATCCATCCTTTTGCTCCCCAAGGGATATTCTTAGAATGTAATACTTCTCCATGGTCTGTCCAATTTACCATATCTGTTGATGAAAAAGCGCGATATCCATCCATAGAATTATAATTAACCGCATCTTCTGCATCACGAGAAGTATACATCCATACTTTCCCGTCTTCCCAAACATGGGCAGACGGATCAGCAGTACGAATATGACGAACTACAGGATTGTTCTCCTGTTTTTGTACTGATACTTCAAGTTTTTCAGCCTGTTTCTCTTTTGTTTGGTTTTTCTGATTTTTACAACTTACCAAAGCAATTACAAAAAAAAGAAGTGAAATTTTAAATTTCATCAAATTAAAGTTGAGACGTGAATTTATAATCTCCAGGTTGAACTAACAATTCAAAACCAGATGCTGAACTATCAAGTAGCTCTGCTCTATTATCTCCTTTAAATGCTTCTCCATTTAACACCAAATCTTTTGCTGTATTTGCAGGAATGGTAACTTTTGCCGTTGTATTTGGAGGAACTACTACATGTAATTCAAATTTACTTCCTTTTATTTCCCAAGAAGAAACTACTTTTCCGTAAGGCGTATTTAAACTAGCTGCCGCAGATGTTAATGGTTCTTTTGGTACAGGCGCTATTCTAATGGTTTTATAACCCGCTTCTAAAGGTGCTATTCCTGCAATACGCTCGTACATCCATTCGCCAATGGCACCATAAGCGTAATGGTTTAAGCTATTCATGTTTTGCGGATTGAAACCATCTTTTTTGCTATAACTGTTCCAACGTTCCCA
>CAYPHE010000157.1:0-6200 GCA_964410075.1 uncultured Polaribacter sp. | reverse complement strand
ATATTATCGTCTGTATTTCCAGAAAGAATCATTATTGGAGTTTCAGATTTTTTTTCGTTTCTAATATATTTTACAATTTCTATTCCAGATGTAGCAGGCATATTTATATCTACAATAACCAAATCTGGTTGAAAAGATTCAATCAACGCTTTTCCAGTAGCTACAGAAGTTGCAGTTTCTACTTGATAACCTAATTCTTTTAATCTTAATGCTAACGGAATTAAAACTAATTTTTGATCGTCTATGGCTAATACTTTCATCTTGTTATTTTTTGTGTTAAATACACTACAAATGTACATTAGCACTCATGTTGATTTTTTCATTTCAAGCCAAAACTAGTTTGTTGTTTAGACGAATGGCGTTTTACTAAAGACAAATAAATTTCATCGATATTAGAAATCCGATTATCTTTACGTAACACAACTTGTTCATGAAACAGAAGACCAATACTTTTTTAATTGCTGCTTTGCTTTTTGGAGTTGCATTTCATGGTGCTGCTATCTTTTTTACGCTAGAAACCACGTACGATGCATTAATCCACTTGTTTTTTGCAGAGCATTATGCCAATAGTTGGTTTGAACCTTGGAGCTATAAATGGTACACTGGGTTTACAGTAATGAGTTACCCCCCTTTAGTGCATCAATCTATTGCAGCTTTGTCTTTAATTGGTGGATTAAAATTTGGGCTTTTTACAGTTGCCTTAATTGGTATTGTTCTTTTTATTACGGGCGCATACCGATTTTCTTTGTTAATAACAGGCAATAGAACTGTTGCAGGTTATACCGCTTTGTTTGCTTCTTTGTCTTCATCGTTTTTAGAAACGTTGCATGTTTTTGGTCAGTTACCAAGTATTATTGGTATTTCTATTTTAATGCATGCGCTACCCGAAATTTATTTGTGGTTAAAAACAGGTAAATACAAATACCTATTTACTTCATTATCGCTTATTGCAGTTACCGTTACTTCTCATCATGTTACTCCCATTTTTGGAATGATCTTTTTCATTTTTCCTTTAATTGGAACAGTAATCATGGATAAAGCGAGAGAGCAAGTAACTTCATATAAAGAAGTGTCTTTTAAAATCTTTATCACTGTTTTTTTAAAACAACTAAAGCGTAACCTCTTATTTGGGTTCTCATCGCTTTTTCTTATTGTATTTTGTATTTTTCCGTATTGGATAAATTCTAAAAACAACCCCATTACACAAGTCCCTATTCCACATGGTTCTAGAGACAATTTTTTAGAAATCACCTCATCTGGATTGGTTTTCTTTTTTATTCCTTGGGGAATTATACTACTCCTCCTCCCCTATATCTTTTACCGATATTTTAGCAAGCGGTATTTGTTTTTCGGGCTGTCTATTGCCATGTTAACCTTATTAGGAACTGGAGGAACAACTCCTATTCCTAAAATCATTTTGGGTGAAAATGCGTTTAATATTCTAACCCTAGATCGTTTCACGTTATGGGCATCTATCATGTCTTTACCCATAATTGGCGAATTTATTTATAGGCTTATCAATGGCGATTTAAAAACGCTGATGGTTGCTAAATTTGGCGCAGTGTATCACAAACTATTTGCAGGGTTCTTGGCAAGTTTGTTTTTAGCAATGGTTGTTTTTACCATGAGCTTGGGATATTTTAGACCGTCTCAACCCCAAAAAATTAAAATGTTGCCTATTGTTAATTTTTTAAATCAAGACCAGCATGATAAATGGCGATTTTTAACCTTAGGTTTTGGCGATCAAATGGCTTGGTTGTCCGCGCAAACCAATGCCATGACGGTAGATGGTAATTATCATTCTGCCAGAAGGTTACCAGAGTTGACCACAAGACCTATTGAACGATTAGAGAACTCTAAATTTAAAGGCGTTGCGGGTATTGGCTCTTTGCAACAGTTTTTAACCACCCCAGAAAAGTACAATTTAAAGTATGTTTTTTCTAACGATAAATTTTACGATCCTATTTTATATTTCTGCGGATGGCAACGATTACCTGCTTTAGAAAACGGTATTATGGTTTGGGAAAAACTAAATGTTCCTCCGCTTTCTACCATTTTACCTAAAGACGATGTGGCTAAAAGTTTAAAGTTATTATGGGGAATCATTCCGTTTTTAACCGTAATTATTGCCTTTGCATTAAACATTCAGGCTATCTTTTTACAAAGTTTAAAACTCAAAAATCGTCCTGTTAACGATTTTTATAAATTCAGATTAAATTTTACAAAATTTCCGAGTAAACTTTTAGGAGCTATTCATATTTGGAGTTGTATTGTGTTGCTGTTTTTTGGGTACGGGATGTATCTTTTTTATCTAAAAAACGATACCCAAAGAACGCCAGAAAACGCAATAATGGCATATTACGATGCTATAGATTTTAAAGAGTTTGAAAAAAGTTACAATCTTATCAATCCAGAGAGTAAAAAAACTATTGCACAATTTATGTTGGAAATATCGGTTACAGACGGTGTTTTAAATTCTTACGGAAAATTAGATGCTATTCAAACAGAAATTATCAAACAAACGGAAAATTTTGCTACCGTAAAAGTATATACGAATTGGATTACTCCGTTAGAGAAAATTAATAAAACCGTTTATAAGGACCTAAAAAAGATTAGAGGCAAGTGGTATATAGACCCTGTAGAAATTGAACAAGATTTACCTCCAGATCAATTGTACAGTAAAAATACTACTAAATATTTCAACCAAGGGAGAAGACGCGTTACTACGGAACAAACCTATCATGAAGATGTTTTAAAACAGCCTGTTTTAGAAATTTTAAAAGCCAAACTAGTTAAAAGAAACAACAGTTATGCTATTATTGGCGAGATTCAAAATATAGATAATGTTCCTGCAGATGTTGTGTTAAAAGGCACTTTGTATAATGATGATAATAAAGAACTGGCAACCTATAATGCCAAATACCACATCAAACACAAATTGCTACCAAAAGAAACGACAAGTTTTAGAATTGATTTTGAGGGAATTGCCTGGTCTAAAACTCAAGATTCTATCCCAAATACATTTAACCCAGATGAATTTACGCCCGTAGAATTTGAAGAGCAACCTACAAAATTCAATTTACAAGCTGCGGGTAATGTTGCCAATTTAGATTTATATAAAGATGCAACAATAAGCAGTTTAGAGGTAAAAGAAAATCAAATAGAAGGCACTATTTTTAATGCAGGATTGCAACAAATTACCATACCGCAATTGCTGGTTTCGTATTATAACGATGCTAAAGAATTAACTTGGGTAGACCATCAATTTGTAAAAGATGCGATTAGACAAGAACGAAAACAACATTTTGAATATCCTTTGCTACAAGATGATACTATTGTGACAATAAATACCAATATGGAAAATTGTTTTGTAAACGGTTTACCAAATTCAGACATTGCCAACGAAATTGTAACCGATAGAATTGTAAACCATACCTACAGCCAGTTGCAACAAACAAAATACAACAAGTACAAATACATTAAAATTGAATTGAATAATTTTATTGGAAGCCCTAGATAATGCAGAAACACACAAACATCATATTTCTTTGTATCCTTACTTTTTGTGGGCTGATGTTTGGTCAACAAAAAGAAACTACAGAGACACAAATTTCTTTGCTTTCTACGCAACAAGAATTTGTTGCAGGAAACAAAATTGTCCTAGAGTTTGAAACCAAAACCACTGATTTTAGTTTGTATTGCACAAATAGTTACGGAAGCATTTTGGTGAACTATACACCAACAGATAAGGGTATTGCTTTTGCACTGCCAACCTTTTTCACCCAAAAAAGAGGTATTGTTTATTGGAAAGTATTTCAAAACGAAACCACTGCATTAGAAGGGAGTTTTCATATAAAGCCAATTGAAAAATCGGAATCATTAGAAATGTATTTAGGCCCACCAAGTATAGAAGCTGGTGGTAAAGATTTTACGATGTTGGTTGCTATTCCTACAGATTCTTTAGACAATCCTTTACCAAAAAAAACTCCTGTTCGTATCAACACTCAGTTTTTAGCAAAAGAAGATAAAACCGAAGTAACTACAAACAATTTAATTGCTTATCGTAACATTTATGCGCCTTTACAGTCTGGAAGAATGTTGTTATCTACCCAACATCAAGAAAAAAATTCTGTGGAATTGGATGTAAATATTGTGCCTGCAATTCCTAAAAACTTCCAAATCTTTTTCTCCCGAAATCATAACTACGCAGATGGAAATCAAATCACAACATTTTACACCTCTGTTTTAAAAGATAGCTACAATAACGTTGTTAGTGACGGTACGTTTGTCTATTTCTATATTACCACTCGTGAAAACGCAGTATTAAAAACCTTCGGACAAACTGTAAATGGTGTTGCCAAAGCAAAAATGATTCACCCAGATAAAGCGGCAAACTGGTCTGTTAAAGCGTTTATTGATGGTATTTCAGAAAGCAATTCAATTGATATCGATTACCAACAAGCTATAAAAGATTTTAAGGTTGCTTTTACCAACGAAAATGCTAAAATAAAAGTAGGCCCTTTTCAAAGTTTTATGAACCAGATGATTCCAGATGGTTTAAAAGTTACCTTAACAGTATCTCAAAAAAATAACGTAATTAAGGTATATTACAGAGAAACTAACAAAGGCTTTGCGCATTTTATTTTAAATAAAAACTTTTACCCAAAAGGAAACTACACCGTAAAAATTGAAGCTGCTGGTTTGGTAAAAACGTATAAAAATATAGCATTATGATAAGAACAAACAAACTATTGATTCGTGCTATTTTAATAAGCTCTTACCTTTTGCTCTGCGCTATTTTGGTGTTTTTAATTAGCGGAATTCTCTCTTACTTAAATACTGGAGCAGACAGAAGTACGCTACTGCATACGCAAATACATAAAGAAACGGTTTACACCCCACAATTAAGTTGGCAAGACAATGGCAACGAAGGAAGACCCATTAGTCAACAAGTGTTGAACGAGGTAGAAAACAATTATTTAGATGCTTGGTACATCAAACAAGTGGCATATAGAGAAAATAAAAAAACAGGAATTGAAGATTTTTACACTAAAAATGCGAGAAAAAATCTATATGCTTCCATCAATAACAATGCGAAAAACAACACTTACATTGCAGCAACCACACTTTCTCATCAACCAGATATTTTGTTTTACAGTGAAGATGGGCAATTGATTGTTTTAGAAGACAAAGCCGTTGTAGAACACAAAAAGGTATTTCAGAACAAAAAACAGGTGTTGGAAACCACCGAACAGTCTAATTACAAACATGTATTGTTATTGGAAGATGGTTTTTGGAGAATACGCCACAGTGTAAAAGAAAGCACGACGCCTTTTATTAAAAAAATTAAAGATACTCCTGCTGATTCTTTGCAAATTAAAGGCATCAACTATTATCCGCAAGACACTCCTTGGGACATGTTTGGAGATAATTTTGATGCCCAAATTATTGCTAACGACTTTGAACTGATTAAAAAAACTGGTTTAAATACCATACGTATTTTTGTGCCTTACGAAGATTTTGGAAAAGCGAATCTAAAAGAAGACAAACTAGAAAAGCTACAACAGGTTTTAGATATAGCGTTAAAAAAGCAATTGAAAGTAGTGATTACTTTGTTTGACTTTTACGGTAATTATGATGTTTTAGATTGGACGCTGACCTACAAACACGCCAGAGGTATTGTTACCAAATTTAAAGACCATAACGCTATTTTAGCTTGGGATTTAAAAAATGAACCCAATTTAGATTTTACATCTAGAGGAAAACAAAACGTAATTTCTTGGTTAGACTATTTATTGGTTTTGGTAAAATCTATTGATGAAACGCATCCTGTAACCATTGGTTGGTCTAATGTAGAAAGTGCCACGCTTTTGAGCGAAAAATTAGATTACATTTCTTTTCATTATTATGAAGATGTAGCAACGTTTGAGGAAAAATACTTGGAACTGAGAAAACAGATTCCTAACAAACCACTTATTTTACAGGAGTTTGGGGTATCTTCTTACGGTGGTTTTTGGAGGCCTTTTGCTAGCTCAGAAACGGCACAAGCCAACTATCATAAGCAAATACAAAAAATCTTGACCAAAAATAAGCTACATTTTATGTCTTGGACTTTATACGATTTTAAGGAAGTACCTAGCAGTGTTGTGGGTAAACTACCTTGGCGTACCAACCCTCAGAAAAAATTTGGTTTTATTGAT
>CAYPHE010000156.1:0-6216 GCA_964410075.1 uncultured Polaribacter sp. | reverse complement strand
AGTATTTAATATCTGTAGGTAGCTCTCAATATTCTTTAGAAAAGCAGAAAAAAGGCATCATAATTAGCAAAAACCTAATTATCAAATAATTAAAAATAAATTTATATTGTGTTTTAGTATTATTTTACAAAAAATACAACATTTTTCTTATTAGTTGCTACAATATTGATAGTGGACAAGTAAAATTCACAATACTTTTAAATTCACAATTAATAACCCGTTTAATTTATTTATTAATAAAATTTAATTAAAAAATTAAACATACTTTAAAATTCAACTAATTATGAGAAAATTTTTACTTTTATTTTTATTTATTACTGCTTTGGCTAATGCGCAAAGTATATCAATTGTAAGTATTCCTACAGAAGTGAAACAAGGAGATACTTTTAATGTAACTTTTGAATATACGGCCACAGTTGCTGGTATGTATGAGTTACAATTTATTCCTATGAATGCAGATGGACAACCTGTTTGGGCACAACCCAACAAAGCATTTCTTAATGGAGCAATTTCTGTAAATGCAACTGCAACTCCTGTAACCGTTTCTATTACATTACCAAGTGATATTACTTTATCTGCAGATTTACCAAGCCCAGCAGTAGGTTGGGGTCTTTTTGGTAAAATAACTGATGGTTCTGCCGATGTTGCATATCTTTCTCCTTACCCAACTGTAAATGTTGTGGGAAATTCAGGTTCTGGAGAAGTTTCTACAGGAAGTATGACCGTAACAAACTTTCCGACAGAAGTTGCTAGAGGTTCTACATTTAGTGCAACTTTTGAATACACAGCGAACTTTGTTGGTGTTTATGAATTACAATTTATTCCTATGAATGCAGATGGACAACCTGTTTGGAGTTTAGGAAATAAAGCTTTTATTTCTAACCCGATTTCTGTAAATGCAACCGCTACACCAGTTACTGTTGACATAACAATACCAGAAGATACTGCTTTATCTACAGAGTTAGAAAGCCCTGCTGTTGCTTGGGGTCTTTTTGCAAAAATTGCAGATAGTAATGGAGATGTTGCCTATGCGTCACCTTACCCACAAACTACGGTATCTGCAGTTTTAAGTACCGATAACGTTGTTTTTGATACAAAGACCTTATTTTATAACTCTATTAAAAACTCATTAGAAATAAACACTAGTAATATTGACGCAAAAACGCTTCAAATTTATAATATAAGAGGACAGGTTGTTATGAATATAAAAGACATAACAAAAACTGCTAGTGTAGATGTTTCTTTTTTAACAAGTGGAGTTTATATAGTAAGATCAAAATCTAAATACTTAAAATTTATAAAATAAAAACCAACCATTTTTCTAAAAAACCAGCTTTAAATAGGCTGGTTTTTTTTATGTAACGTTGTTTCTATATCACTTTTTTTAGTTTAGATACTTTTATATCTGAAAATTAAATAGATGTATGGCAGTGTAGCTGAAAATCTTTTATTTAGATTGAGATTTCTCTATTTCAGTTGAAATGAAATTCATTTAAAAAAAACATGTAACTAATAAACAATACTTTTCAAATAGAAATTACATTATTTATATACTATTTTCTGGTCTTTCTAATTCTGTTGGTAATACTCCGAACTCTACTTTAAAACACTTTGTAAAATAAGAAGGAGAAGAAAAACCTACTTTAAAGCCTATTTCACCAATAGAATCGTAGCCGTTTTCAATTAACTCTTTGGCTTTTATTAAACGTATTTTTCTGATAAACTCATTTGCTGTTTGTCCCGTAAGCGCTTTAATCTTTCTGTATAATTGACTTCTACTTAAGAACAATTCTTCTGCTAAAAACTCTACTCCTAATTGGCTATCTTGTATGTTCTCGTTAATATACTTTAATACTTTTGCTATAAATTCTTTATCTAACGAAGAAGTATGATTAGGTGTTGTAAACGCATTTGTTCCACTAGAATATTTGTCAAACAAAATTTGTCTACTTTTAATTAAACGCTTTAATTGAGATTTTAAAATATCTATTTTAAACGGTTTATTTACGTAGATGTCTGCACCAGCTTCTATACCTTTAATCCAATCATCGCTCATTGTTTTTGCCGAGAGCATTAAAACAGGAATATGACTTGTCTTTAAATTTTCTTTTAATCTAGCACAAAATTCATAACCATCCATTTTTGGCATCATTACATCAGAAATAATTACATCTGGAATTTTTTTGTCTGATAACTTTAAAGCTTCTATTCCATTTATTGCAAGTAAAATATTGTAATCTTTTTTTAATTCGTTACTTAAATAACTTCTTAACTCTGCGTTATCTTCTACAATTAAAACAGTTTTCTTTTTTACAACTTCATCCTCTAGTTTGTTATTCTTTTGTGTTATTGTATGTTCTTCTACCTGATCTGTAGTTATTTTTTTGTTACTAGGTATAAAAATTTCTGATGGAGAGAAATGTGAATTGCCCTGTGCAAAATAAAGATAAAAAGTTGTTCCTTTACCCTCTTTACTCTCTACTTCTATTTTACCCTTATGCAAATTGGTAAAGTTTTGTACAACTTCTAAACCTATTCCTGTTCCTCCATAATATTGACTATTAATTTCTTTAACTTGGTAAAAACGCTCGAAAATTTGGTTTATTTCTTCTTGTTTAATCCCTGAACCAGTATCTTGAATACGAATTTCGACTACAGAAACTGGATTATTTTCATCTATTAACGGTAATATTTTTTTTTCGTTTGGCACAGAAACATCAATAATAATTGAGCCTTTTTCTGAGGTTACTTTAAAAGCATTAGAAAGAATATTAAATAGTATTTTTTCTAACATTCCTGGATCTGCCCAAAGCGTAATAGTATCTAAATTAAATGTTGTTGAAAAATTAATATCTTGTTGATCTGCTTCTTCTCTAAAATAACTAGATACCTCATTTATAAATGAAACTGCTTCAATTTCACAGGCATTTACAGTTAACTTATTAAATTGAAGTTTTCTAAAATCCATCAACTCATTAATTAACCTTGTTAGTCTTTTTGTATTTTTATAAATAACACTGTGCTTTTCTCTTACATCCTCTGAAAATTCGGAATGCTTATTTTTAATAATATCTTCAAGAGGATTTAACATTAACGTTAAAGGTGTTCTAAACTCATGAGAAATATTAGTAAAAAATTGAATTTTTTTATTGTTTAACTCTTCTTCTTGCTGTCTTTTATCACGCTCAAACTTTATCATACGTTTTTCTATAATTCTAGCATTAATAATTCTATAAGCTAAATAACTAAATAATAGAATTAATAATAGATAAGAAAACAGTGCCCAATTAGAAATCCACCAAGGTGGAAGAATGGTAATTTTTAAACTAGCTGGTTTTTTGCTCCAAACTCCATCATTATTGGCTGCTTTTACTTTAAAAACATAATCTCCAGAAGCAATATTTGTATAGGTTGCCGTTTTTGTATTTTCTACATAATTCCAATCTTCCTCAAATCCTTCTAGGTAATAAGCGTATTTGTTATTTTCTGAACGTGTATAATTTATTGCTGCATAAGAGATGGTAAATACAGATTGCTCATGAGTTAAGGTTATTTCTGATGTTTCTGAAAGTACGTTTTTAAGAGGAGAATCTTTATCTGAAACATCTACAGAGTTATTGAAAATTTTTAGGTTATCTAAATAAACAGATGGTTCGTAAGGGTTGGTAATAATCTCATTGGGATTAAAATAGTTGACTCCCGTATAATTGCCAAAATACAACACCCCTTTACTATCTTTTAAAACAGCATTATTATTAAAATCGTTACTTAGTAAACCATCGTTTGTGGTATAGTTGGTAACTTTATTTTGATTGTTTACGTCTAATTTAGAGAGCCCTCGGTTTCCACCAACCCAAATATTACCATCATTAGATTGCATAATAGAAGCAACTGTTTCTTGCTTAAGCCCTACTTCTTTTCCAAACGCCTTAAGTTTTCTATTTTCTATATCATATTTAAACAATCCATCTCCATCCGTTCCAATCCATAAATTATGATTGGCATCTTCAAACAAAGATAAAATTGAAGTTAATTTTTTTACTGTATTCGATTGATCGTCTATAAATTCATTAAATGCATATACTATACTATGCCCTTGTTCACTTACAACTTTAAACAAGCCTCTAGTAGTGCCCAACCAAATATTATCTTTATAATCTACAAATACGCTCCGTATATTGCTATAAATAATTTTATAATCTATAAAAGATTGGCTATCGTGGTATTGAAATTTTTGCGTTTTTGGATCGTAAGAATGTAATCCTTTTAAAAAGGATCCAATCCAAATAGTTCCTTTTGTATCTTCTGAAAAGCTTAAAATACGATTCGAAGTAATTTTTCCATTAGTATTACTAACATTAAAATTTACAAATCTATTACTCCCTTTTTTAAGCAAGTAAATTCCAGAATTCCATGTTCCAAGCCAAACATTATTATTACTATCAAAAAAAACGGTTTGAACATCTAGCCCTTTTAGTCCTTTTATTTTAGAACTTATTTTATCGTTAATATGTGTAAATTTTCTGCTTTTTAAATCATATATATCCAAACCTCCTCCATCCATTCCAATCCAAAGTCTGTTTAAATTGTCTTTTGCAATTGCAGTAACTGAGTTTGATTGTAAAGAATTGGGCATGTTAGGTAAACTCTCAATATCATTAAATTTATCGTAATATTTATCGTAAACCTCTACTCCGTTATTAAAATAACCAATCCAAATACGCCCCACTCTATCTTGATACAAAGACCATATAGAATTAGATTTGATACTATTCTTATCGAATTTATCATAACGATAATTTTTAATTATTCTTCCTTTAGAATTGATTAGAAAAAGTCCATCATTTTCTGTACCGCAAAAAATGTTTCCCTTTTCGTTAACCAATAAAGAAAGTACTCTTTTGTTTGTAATGGGAAAATTTTTGATTGTGTAATAGTAATTTGTCCCCATAGAAACTTTTATTAACCCTTCTGAAAAAGTCCCTATCCATATGGCACCATCTTTTCCAATGGCTAATGATTCAATGGCATTCTTTACATGATCAATTCCCGTTTTTGTATCAAAAGCAGCTAAAGACATTGTCATATCCGAATCATTGTAATAAAACAGACCTAAATTACTGCCTATATAAATCTTCCCATAACTGTCTTTTATTATTTGATTGATCTCTAATTCAGGAAACGTAGTTCTATTACCAAAAATTACTTGTTTGCTTTCGAAAGTATCTTTATCTACTAAAAAAACACCATCTTCATGAGTACCTACTAATAAATTTCCTTTTTTAGTTTCCATAATAGCATACACATGAATTCTTGAATTTGGTAAAGAATTTTTTAAAGCTATTTCTTGAAATATGTCTAATTTACGGTTATATAAATTTAACCCAGCTTCTGTTCCTATCCAAAGCCGTTGCGATTCATCTATATAAGAACAATTTACTATAGAACTACTTAATGTATTAGGATTGCCTTGCTCTTGAAGGTAAGAAGTATATTCGAAACTATTGTACTTGTGTAAACCTGCTCCGTTAGTTCCCATCCAAATAAAACCTTTATGATCTTGTATAATAGATGAAATAGCTCTTTTGGTTACCGTTTCTTTACTAATAAAAATATAGTCTTCCTTTTTTATTTGAGCATTTATGGTAATAGCCAAGAATAAATAAAAAAGACAAAGTAAGTTGAAAGTTTTAGTCATAGTAAGATTTTGCACTAAGGCGAGTTTAACTCTACTTTAATTTTATTAATATCTTCAATAATTTTTTATTGATTTTTTATAATAATGATAAAATAATAGTTGAAAATATAAATATAATGAATCGTAATAATTTATCTTATCAAGATTAGAGATTTAGAAAATTACTTGATAATACATTTGAATTCATTTTTGAAAATTTTGAAGCATTCTCATCTGATATTAAAATATTTAGGGATACTTCATTTTTTAAAACAATTACTGCTTTTTACACAGTTAGTATTTCAAATAAATATTGATTTTATATAAACCATCACAAGACTAAGAAGATAAAAGGAAATACGCTTTTTTAAAGTTATGAAACTGTCACTTTTAAATGTAGGTATTTGCAAACATTTAAAAACGGATAATTTTACATATTTTAGACAACTGTTAATGCTAAAAATCTATGGAAAATAAAAAATGTTTAGAATGCGGAGAACCAGTTAAAGGTAGAATTGATAAAAAGTTTTGTACTGATT
>CAYPHE010000155.1:3809-6235 GCA_964410075.1 uncultured Polaribacter sp. | reverse complement strand
ATTAATTCTTCTATTACTTTTGATAGTGCTTTTCGATTACCAGATTTTCAAAATGAATACGGACAAGGACAAGGTGGTGTTTTTGAATTTGTAGACGGACTCGGAGGTGGAACTAGCGATAATATTACCTATTCTTGGGGACCACGTTTAGATGCTGGTAATTTCATTCCTCAATTCGATTCTCCAGTAACTTTACCAGACGGAACCGTAGTAAGAGGAGGTGATACTTCATTGTATTCTGGTTTATCAATTTCTCCAACGTTGTTTCAATCTAATCCAGATAATTTAAAAGATCTTTATCAAACAGGTATAACAACCGTAAATAATATAGCTATTAATGATAGTTTCGAAAGAGGTTCTTACAGACTGTCTTTTACAAATTTAGATAGCGAATCTATTATACCCAATGTAAATTTAAAACGAAATACTGTTGCTTTAAAATTGAATTTTAATCCAACTGAAAAAACAAACGTAACCAGTTCTGTAAATTATATAAATTCAGGAAGCGACAATAGACCTTCTAATGGTTACGGAAGTGAAAACGTAAATTATTCTTTAGTGGCTTGGGGACCTAGATCCTTAAATATAGATAACCTTCGTAATTATTGGCAACCAGGTTTAGAAGGTGTTCAACAATATTCTTTTAATTATACTTTTTTTGATAACCCATTTTTTATTCTACAAGAAAATACCAATTCTTTTAATAGAGATCGAGTTTTTGGAAACATTTCGTTAAAACATCATTTTACAAATAAACTAAGTGTTTCTTTACGTACTGGAATGGATTATTCTTCTGAAAGAAGAATTTTTAAGCGTAATTTTAGTACAAATCGTTTTAAAAATGGAGCATATGCAGAGCACGATGTATTTTACAGAGAAATTAATACCGATTTTTTAATCAATTATACCGATAATTTTGACGATTTTTCCTTGGATGCTTCTTTTGGAGGGAATCGTTTGGATCAAAAAGCATCTACAAAGCAAACACAAACTACCAATTTAGCACAACCAGGTATTTTTAGTTTAAACAATGCAGCTTCTCCTATAGAAGTGTTTCAATTTGAATCTAAAAAAAGAATCAACTCCTTGTATGGCTTTGTAAAGTTAGGATATAAAGATTTTTTATATGTAGATGTTACCGGAAGAAACGATTGGTCTAGTGCCTTAGCAACTCCTTTTTCAGCTAATGGAACCTCATTTTTTTACCCTTCAGTTTCTACAAGTTTTATTTTATCGAATGTAACGGAACTGCCAAAATCTATTTCGTTTGCTAAGTTAAGAGCAAGTATTGCTCAAGTAGGTAACGATACAAATCCATTTCAAACAGCTGGTGCTTTTGTATCTCAAACTCCTTTTAATAGTCAACCAACTTTTAGTGATCAAAATTTTATACCTAACGCCAATTTAAAGCCAGAAATTACTACTGCTTACGAAGTTGGTGCAGACGTTAGATTTTTTAAAGATCGTTTAAATGTAGATTTTACGTATTACAATGCAACAACTAAAGATCAAATAATTTCTTTACCTATTCCTATTTCATCTGGTTACGATCAACAAGTAATTAACGGTGGTCGTGTAAACACAAGTGGAGTTGAGGTTATTATAGGAGGAACACCAATTAGAAACAAAAAATTTACTTGGAATACCACTTTTAATTTTGCAACCAATAGGTCTGTAATTAAAGATTTGCCTCAAAACGATGGGAGGCTAACCTTAGCATATAGTAGAATTTACGATAGTGCTAACCAAACAGTTTGGTTTCAGGTGGAAGAAGGAGGAGAAATAGGCGATTTATATGGTACTGGATATCAAAAAAATGCCAATGGAGATTTTTTAATTGATGATAATGGCCGTTTTATTGCTGATGATAATTTGAAAAAAATTGGGAATTATAATCCAGATTTTACTCTAGGGTTTAGCAATAGCTTTAGTTACAAAAATTGGAACGGATCTATTTTATTCGATTGGAGGCAAGGTGGAGAAATTGTATCTAGAACAAGAGCTTTAGGTAATGTAGGGGGGCAATTAGCAGAAACATCTTTTAGACCTGCAGAAGGTATTATTGCACAAGGTGTAAATGTAAATACTGGACAGCCTAATACTGTAGCAGTTTCTGCGGAAAGTTATTACAGACAGTTTTATGATAGAAATCACGAAGAAAATAATGTGTATGACGCTTCTTTTTTAAAGTTAAGACAATTGTCTATTGGCTATACGTTAAACTTATCTGAAGGTTTTTTAGGGTTGAAAGATACTGCTACAATGAACTTTTCGGTAATAGGAAATAATTTATTTGTTTGGACAGAAAATCCACATTTTGATCCTGAACAAATCGCGGTTCAAGGTAATGGATTTGTAAGTGGCGTAGAAGACATGAGTTACGCAACTACACGAAGTATAGGATTTAAAGTAGGGTTTAATTTTTA